>JALFYG010000132.1 GCA_022784805.1 Spirochaetales bacterium | reverse complement strand
AGCGAAAGAAGAAAAACTCCATCTACTATACTAGTGAAATGGAGAAGCAGAGCAGGATTCTTCTTTCTCAGGCTAAGAAAACGATGGAGGACATGGAGTCCTATTACCCCACGCTTCTTAAAGATAAAGACCCTGAGGATTTGGAGGATGAAGTGGAGGGAAGAAAGGCTTCTCTCAAGCGAACGAAGAAGAATATCCTCAAAGCCTATGAGATGCTCTTCGATATCTCTGACGAGCTCTCAGGTCGCTGGTCAGATATCCTATCCGCTTCAAAGAAGGGTGGCGGAAGAAAGAGAAAGGTCAACGCTGAAATCGACATCTTTGAGAAGAAAAACAACCCTTTCGCCCGTGGCATCAATATCTACAAAATCATTTGGATAATTTTCATCGGCTCTTTTGCCGGTGTAATAATCGAGATGGCATGGTGCCTCTTGAAGAATGGATACGTTGAAAGTAGACGTGGAATGGTTTGGGGACCATTTAACTTCTTGTATGGAGCCGGCGCCGCCTTATTGTCCATTGCCCTCTATCGCTTTAGAAACCATGGCCAATGGCTCTCTTTCTTAGGTGGCTTTCTTGTAGGAAGCGTCTTGGAATACTTCTGTTCCTGGGCCCAGGAGCTGATCATCGGCTCCCGTAGCTGGGACTATAGTAATGTGCCTTTCAATATCAACGGAAGAATATGTCTCTTATATTCTGTTTTCTGGGGCATTTTGGGAGTAGTATGGATTAAGAGAATATTCCCCATGGTCTCGTCCATGATACAGAAAATCCCAAGTAAGATAGCAAAACCTCTTACCTGGGCCTGCGTGGTCTTCTTTGTAGTGGACTTGATGGTATCGGGACTGGCTGTCTGGAGATGGTCGAAGAGAATGGATGACATTCCTCCTCAGAATGCAATCACACAAGTGATCGACGAGCGTTTCGATGACGAGAGGATGGAGAGGATATTCCCTAATATGGTGTTTGGAAATGAGTGATAAAACTAAAAGAAAAGGAAGATTCGGCACTCTTATTTCAATATTGTGCTTTGTAATAATAGGACTAGGCTGTGGTTTGGCTGTCACTCCTTTGATCGATTATTTTATCGAAGGGGAAGGAAACATCTTTATTTCCATAATGGGACTCTTATTGATGATCTCCCTTATGTATATCGCCATCTTTCTGGAGATGGCCATACATGAAGCGGGGCATTTGGTCTTCGGTCTTATTACAGGCTATGAGTTTATTTCCTATAGAGTGGGATCTTTTACTTTTGTTAAAGAAGAAGGAAAGATAAAGGTAAAGAAGTATTCTCTTCCAGGTACTGGTGGTCAGTGCCTGATGTCACCTCCCTTGTACTCTGAAGATATGCCCTATGTCCTCTGTAACGCAGGCGGAGCAATCTTCAATTTCCTTTCCTTTGTTATCTTTCTTTTGTTGTTCTTCCTTCTTTCATCCGTACCATTTCTTTCATCCTTCTTGTTGATGACAGCTTTCATCTCCTTTGGTTTGGGAGCAATGAATATCATTCCTCTCATCTATGGAAATGATGGCTCAAATATTGTGAACATCCATAAAAGCGAGATAGAGAAGAAGTCCTTCTGGGCACAGATGGAGATGGCTGGCTTACAAAATGGGGGCGTGAGAGTCAAGGATATGGGAGAGGAAGTCTTTCCTGTGAGAAATAAAGACGAGATAGAGGGAATAATGTCTGCCTCGGCTCTTGCCTACTTTGAATCGAGATTGATGGATGAAGGTGACTTTGATAACGCCCTCTCAGTTGCCAAGGAAGTCCTGGATTCTCCTCTACTTCCAGGAGTGCTGAGAACAGCAATAAAGTGCGATGAAATCTACGCATTACTTGTCCTTGAGAAAGACAAGAAAGAGATAGACGCCATAAAAGACAAGAAGCTAATAAAAGAGATGAATGCTATGAAGGGTATGCTCTTTGTTATGAGAAGTGAGTATGCCTACGCTCTTTTGTATGAAGGAAATGAGAACAAGGCCGTCGAGATAAGAAAGGCTTTCGATAACACGTCTCTAAGCTATCCTTCTTCTTCCGAAGTGGAAGGAGAAAGATACCTTATGGATATAGCTTATGAGATGTATGAAAAGAATAATTAAAGGGAGAATATGATTCCCATTAAAGCTGCAAAACCTATGAAGACAATAGGATGCAGCTTTTTTGTTGGCTTACACCATCTTGAGAAGTAGAGTATTACTGCAGATAGCACTATGCTCTGCCAGTTGATCATCTCCAGGACTGTGGAACCTGTTTTAATAAAGGTAAGCTCGGCAACCGACACTCCTGCGTCAGCAATAAGAGCGACACTGGCGGCTCTGAGACCGAAGAATGCTGCGTCCACATATTTATTGTTTCTGAACTTCTCCAATATCTTTGAGATAATTATGATAACAATGATACTTGGAGCAATAAGGCCAAGGGTGGCGATGATGCCTCCAAGAATTCCTGCTGTTTCATATCCCACATATGTGGCGCAGTTTACACCCATTGGGCCAGGAGTGGACTCTGAGACTGCAATCATATCTGTCAGCTGGGAGAGAGTGAACCAACCGGTCTTTATGGAGATTTCCTTCATGAATGGGATAGTTGCCAAGCCACCGCCGACTGCAAAGAGTCCAGCCTTGAAGAATTCATAGAAGAGAGAAAAATAGATCATTTTGTTTTATCTCCCTTCTTCTTGACCAGGGTGTTGATAAGAATACCAAAGATGGCAGAAGCAATGATAAGCCAGACCGTGGAAACAGAAGTGAAGAGTGCCACCAAGAATATTCCTATGAAGATAAAGAGGGCATAATAATCTTTTATTGCGCCCTTCATCAGCTTCAAAACTGAATTGAAGATCAAGACACAGACAGCAACTCTTATTCCTGCAAAAGCATGCTTCACTATCTCAAGCTCTGAGAATGTGGTGAGAACCGTGGCAATAAGCGTAATGATGACAAGGGAAGGGAAAACCATACCCAAGGATGCAACGATTCCCCCGATTATTCCTTTCTGTTTGGTTCCTATAAATGTAGCTGTGTTTATTGCAATTATACCGGGAGTACACTGGCCGATGGCAAAGTAGTCAGCAAGATCTTCTTCTGTTGACCATCCTTTGTTCTCCACTAATTCTCTTTGAAGAATAGGGAGCATTGCATATCCTCCGCCGAAGGTCATGACTCCTATTTTTGCAAAAGTGATGAATAGATCAAAAAGCATAGAGCCTCCTCAAAAATGATACGAAATGAAGGGAGAAAAAGGAATAAGGAAAGGGAAAAGAAATAAAGGTAGAAATAAAAGCCAAAGAAATCAAATAAATAATGCAACAAAACGCAACAATTTCTGTTTACAAACCCGATTTTCGAGATTAGCATATTTCTAGATAGGGTTAATCCCTTTAATAGAGAATAGATAAACGGAGGAAGTCTATGGATTACGCTGCAATTAAGAAGGCCGCAGAAGAGTATGGTCCAGCAATGACCAAGTTTTTGAGGGATATGATCGCAATTCCATCTGAGAGCTGCGAGGAGAAGGGTGTCGTATACAGAATCAAGGAAGAGATGGAGAAGCTTGGTTATGACAAGGTCGAAATCGATGGACTTGGAAACGTAATCGGATGGATGGGCGAAGGCGACAAGATCATCGCAATCGACAGCCACATCGACACAGTAGGTATCGGAAACATCAATAACTGGGAACAGGATCCTTACAAGGGATATGAAACAGACAAGATAATCTATGGCCGTGGCGGTAGTGACCAGGAAGGCGGTATGGCTTCTGCTACATATGGCGCAAAGATCATGAAAGACCTTGGACTTATTCCAGAAGGATATAAGATCATGGTCGTAGGATCTGTCCAGGAAGAAGACTGTGACGGTATGTGCTGGCAGTACATCTATAACGTAGATAAGATTGTTCCTGAATTCGTCATCTCCACAGAGCCAACAGACGGTGGTATCTATCGTGGACACAGAGGAAGAATGGAAATCAGAGTTGACGTCAAGGGCGTAAGCTGCCATGGATCAGCTCCAGAGAGAGGTGACAACGCTATCTATAAGATGGCTGACATTCTCCAGGACGTAAGAGCTCTCAACGAGAACCCTGCAGATGACTCTGTTGAGATCAAGGGTCTTGTAAAGATGTTGGATCCAAAGTACAACTCAGAGCACTATGAAGATGCAAGATTCCTTGGCCGTGGTACATGTACAACAAGCCAGATCTTCTACACATCTCCTTCCCGCTGTGCTGTAGCTGACAGCTGTGCAATCTCCATCGACAGAAGAATGACAGCAGGTGAGACATATCAGAGCTGTTTGAAGGAAATCGAAGATCTTCCAGCAGTAAAGAAGTATGGCGATGACGTCAAAGTCTCTATGTACTGGTATGACAGACCAGCTTGGACAGGCGAAGTCTATAAGACAGAGTGTTTCTTCCCAACATGGATTAATAAGGAAACAGCTCCACACGTTCAGGCTCTCATCGATGCACACCATGCTCTTTGGGGAGACGAAAGACTTTGGGCTGACGAAACAGCCAAGGCAAAGAGAGTCGGAAGACCTCTTACAGATAAGTGGACATTCTCAACAAACGGCGTATCCATCCAGGGAAGATATGGTATTCCTTGCGTAGGATTCGGACCTGGCGCTGAGAGCCAGGCTCATGCTCCAAACGAAATCACATGGAAGCAGGACTTGGTAGTCTGTGCAGCACTCTATGCAGCTGTTCCTATGCTCTATAAGCCAGGCGACAAGACAGAGAGCGCTACATCTTTCCGCCAGGAATTGACAGGAAACGATATTAAGTAAGAAACCTTTACTTGAAAAGCACGGGGCTGATGAAAAATTCAGCCCCAATTGCTTTTTATATAGACGTTTTTTCATTTTGTACTCATATTAGTAAGGGGAGTGAATGATGAATATTTCTGATGTCATGAAGTTAAAGGGTGCATGGAACGAGTTCTCAGGTAATCATCCTCAGTTTGTAAAGTTTCTTGAGTATATGGCAGGAACTAAAATAGAAGAAGGCACTGTATTCGCTGTCAGCGTCAAAAAGCCAGATAGCGAGAAAGAGATAAAGACTAATTTAAAAGTCACTCAAAGCGACCTGGAATTAATAGAGACACTGAAGTCAATGGCTGGAAAAAAGTGAGAGGCTATGACAGAGGAAGTTTTGTGGGAAAAGATTCGTAGTCTGGAAGGAACCCCACTCAAGACATACTCCGGTCTTGATTTCACATTCAAAGTAAGAGGCAGAGAGATCTTTGTCTCAAGAAAAGACAAGTCCATCACGCAATCAAGCGTAATGAAGGCCATGGAGGAAGTGGAGAAACTACAGGGGAATGTGAGCGGCCCCAAGAAGCTTGGTGTGTTCGGGGCATCATACCTTTATCCGATATTTATTGAAATCGGAGTGATAAGAGAGAACTGAAATAACTTTATTGAGCTAAAAATAGTTGTACATCGCACAAATATGTAAACCGATTTTGATTCTCTTTTGTCTGTTTCTATAATTAGAAATTATAGAGCTATAAGTAAAACAAATCAAAAGTGCCAACTTTTAAACAAACAACAAAAATTAGTCAAAAAAACTAAGTAAAATATGATTTTTCAGTCAAATTTTTATTGATTTTACGAATAAATGATGGACAATGTTTGTAGTTCAAAAGGGAGGAACTAATATGAAAAAACTTTTGGTGGCACTTTGTGCTTTGGCACTTATTGCTATTCCACTCTTTGCTCAGGGTGGTGCAGAAACAGCTACTGTTGATGACAGCAAGCCTATTACAATTGAATTCTGGACACATGAAGATGCTGCAAGACAGGCTCTTGAAGAGAAATATATTGCAGAGTATACAGCTCAGCATCCAAATGTAACTATCAACGTTACACGCCAGAGTGCTGAAAAGCTCAGAGAACTTGTTCAGACTGCTTTCGCTGCAGGACAGGGACCAACATTCTTCAACCTTCCTATCGAAAACGAGTATCAGTATATCGAAGCAGGAAGAGTTGCCCCAGCTGATTACAAGACACTTGGTTTTGATAGTGCAAAAGATCTTATCGCAAGCTATGCAGACGGTATGATCGACGCTGTTGTTTATGACGGAGATGTTTATGGTCTTCCTCTCGAAACAACTAACTGGTCTATCTTCCTTAACAAGAAGGTCTTCAGAGATGCAGGTCTTGATCCAGAAACAGACTATCCAAAGACATGGGAAGAAATGGTTGAAGTCAGCAAGAAGCTTGTTATCAGAGATGGAGACATCATTACTCGTCGTGGATTCGACTTCAGATATTCTTATGAGCTCACATACTTCGTTCCAATGGTTGAACAGCTTGGTGGAGCTCTCGACGGAGAAAAAGGATGTGTCAACGAAGAAGCTTGGGTCAAGGCACTTCAGTTCATGAAGGAATGGGGACCATCTGGAAATAACCTTGGTAACCCAACCCTCACAGCTGCAAGAAAGCTTTTCAACAAGGACAACAACGACATCGCTATGTGTAACACAGGTCTCTATCAGGAAGCAAGAATCCTCTCTGATAACCCAGACTTCTACAACAGTGGCGAGTGGATGGTTGTTCCATATCCAGTATTCGAAGACGCTGTCAAAGATGTTGCAGGTTGCTACTATGGCCACTTCTATATGGTCAACGCAGATGCATCCAAGGAAGAGCAGAAGGTTGCTTGGGACATCATCAAGTACTTCCTCCTCACACCAGGACATGCTGAAGAATACCTGACACAGGTTGGACTTATTCAGCCAACAAACGCACTCATGAACAGTGAAACATATGCCAGCATGCCATACTCAGAAGTATTCTCAGGTGACTTCGCAAGATCTCACATTGTTTACCACGAGAAGGGTGCTACAGCAATCCAGAGTGCAATCAACACAGCTATCAAGAGTGTTATGCTCCAGGGCGTAGAACCAGCAGATGCATACAAGACACTCCAGACAGCAGTCATGGAAATCCTCGAAGACTAATAATTCATTCTTTTGCCTTGGTTCCTCACTTGGGGGTCCAAGGCATTTTCATTAACTTTTTTTGGACATAAAAATGAAGAAAACGAAAAAATACAGCATTGAAAAACGCCAGGCAAGATGGGGTTTTGCTTTCACAGTACCTTGCCTTGTGTTTTTCGCAGTCTTTGCTTTTTACCCGATTATCAGCGCTTTTATAACAAGCTTGACCAATCGCAAGGCCATTAGCAGAAACTACAGCTTCGTAGGCCTTGAAAACTATATTTATATCTTCACAAAGGGAAACGGTGGATATTCCCTCATGAATTCCCTTAGGGCTACTCTTGAGTTCACAATTGGAACCTTCATTCCAATGGTAGTAGTCTCACTCTTTGTAGCTGTATTGTTGTCACAACTGAGAAAGCCAGGACACTCAAAGTTCTATGAACTCTGTTTCTATACTCCAGCTGTACTATCCAGCGTAGTTGCAGCAACAATCTGGATGATTCTTTTCCAGCCTACAGGTCTCGTTAACCAGTTTTCAAACTTCCTGATGAGAACAAGTGGAAAGGATTATCAGTGGCTTACGAACAATACAATGCTTCAGATCTCTACAATGATTGTGTACTTCTGGAAATATATCGGATACTTTACAATCCTATTTATAACAGGACTGGCATCTATTCCTTCAACATTATATGAGGCAGCTTTGGTTGATGGGTCCAGCCGTTGGCACTCTTTTTGGCACATTACTCTGCCGCTTTTGAAGCCGACAGTAGTGCTTGTATCCATTATGGCAATGCTCCAGTGTCTCAAGACATTCTCCACCCAGTACATGTTTGTACAGGGAGGAACAGCAAGAGCTCCAATCGATGTCATCACCATGAACATCTACTTCACTGGTGTAAACAATGGCTATCTTGGCAGGGCAAGCGCCATGAGTATCGTCCTCTTCTTAATCATGCTGGTATTCACTGCACTGCAGTTTAAGTTCCAGAGTGGTGACGACGTAGATTATTAAGGAGGAATGGAATGAAAAACCAATTTGTAGGTAAAGTAAGTGTAGGGGAAGTATTATGCTACGTATTCCTTACAATTGTCTTGGTGTTCTGTATCCTTCCGCTTATTTTCATGGCTACTGCTGCATTTATGGATGCAAAGCAGATCATGAGTATGCCATATACATGGATTCCTTCATCCAAGTATTTCACCACAACCACAAGAACGTTCCTCACCAACTTCCAGAAAGCTATTGTAGGTAACCACGGAGATAACATTTTCTTCCGTAACCTCTTTAACTCTCTTATTGTTGCCTCTGTCTGTGCCATAACCACAGTAATGTTGGCTTCTCTCTGTGGCTTTGGCTTGGCCAAGTATAAGTTCAGAGGACAGAAGGCTGTATTCATGGCTATCATGA
>JALFYG010000119.1 GCA_022784805.1 Spirochaetales bacterium | reverse complement strand
TCCCTCTCCCATAGCTCAACGCCTTCATCTTCGTTTATCTTGTTCCATTTCTGTGAACTCAAGCTTTCTACGAATCTATTTTTGGTCATGGACTTATAATACACTTAAAGCAATAAAGTATATATAGAAAGAAACTTACCTAGACCACTAGAACAAAAAACAAAAATGATTCATTATTATCAACTGTCATGAGACTATAGCTCAGCTGGATAGAGCATCAGTTTGCGGAACTGAGGGTCGATGGTTCGAATCCATTTAGTCTCGTCCTGCTCCTCGATTCTTCGGGGAGTTTTTTATTGGCCCTTAAGTCTAAGAATGCTTATGGATTATTCCTTTTTTTCTTTACAATACTCTTTATTACTCATTAAAATCAGATTGGAATTCAAAAGAATCAGAACTCAGAGATTTAGAGCAAAGTTCAACCCTTTTAGATACCGAGGGGTGGACTTTGCCATTTTTTTTTGGAGGAATGCATGGACTATGATGCAGTTGTCATCGGTGGAGGAGTAATTGGATCTGCAATTATCAGATATCTTTCCCTATACAAAACAAAGGTTCTTCTTGTAGAAAAAGAAGAAGACATATCCAGCGGAACAACAAAGGCCAACAGTGGTATTGTCCATGCCGGATATGACCCTGCTCCAGGAACCTTGAAGGCCAAGCTAAATGTGAAGGGCGCCAGAATGATCAGGGAAGAGAGCAAGAGACTACACTTCGATTATAAAACCAACGGAGCAATGGTGATCTCCTTCTCCACTGACGATGACTACAAATTGGATGAGCTCTATAAAAGAGGCCTTGAAAACGGCGTAGAGGATATGGAGATCATCAGCGGCGAAGAAGCAAGGAAGATAGAGCCTCTCCTTTCCCTCGACATAACCAAATGCCTCTATCTCAAATCCAGCGGCATCGTATGCCCATTCACACTGACAGAGGCCCTTGCCGAGAATGCATATGCCAACGGCGGAGAGTTTAGGTTCAACACAAAAGTGGAGAATGTGGAAAAATCTGAGGGAGGGTATAAAATCACGACGGATTCAGGCACCACAATCACCACACGTGCAGTAATAAATGCAGCAGGAGTATATGGAGACACAATTAATAATATGGTCTCTGAAAAGAAATTACATATTACGCCAAGAAGAGGTTCCTATATGCTTTTTGACGGTGAGACAAAAGGCATGTTCAACACCACAATATTCCAGCTTCCCTCCGAGAAAGGAAAGGGAGTCCTTGTGACACCTACAGTCCATGGCAACTTGATGATCGGCCCCAACAGTACAGATACCTTTCCAAAAGACGACACAGCCACTACAGCCGAAGATCTGGACTTCATCTCAAAGGAAGCCCTTAAGACAACCTCTTCCATTCCCTTCAGAAAGGTAATCACCTCCTTCTGTGGTCTAAGGGCCCATGAAGACTCGGGAGACTTCATCATCGGAGAAGCTGAGGATGCCCCCTGCTTCTTCAATGCCACGGGCATTGAGAGTCCTGGCCTCAGCGCATCCCTCGCCATTGGCGAAATGATAGCGTCACTGGTATCTGAAAAACTGAAGTTGGAGAAGAAAGAAAACCCAATACTAGAGCGGGAAGCTCCTCTGAGGCCTAAGGAAATGACCACAATAGAGAGAAACGCCCTCATCAAAAACAACCCTTCCTATGGAAAAATCGTCTGTAGATGCGAAGAAATAAGCGAAGGAGAGATTATCGATGCCATTACAAGGCCCTTGGGAGCAAAGAGCCTTGACGGGATAAAGCGTAGAGTAAGGGCGGGAATGGGAAGATGCCAAGGCGGCTTCTGCTCCCCTAAGGTAATGGAACTATTGGAGAAATATGCATCCATTCCATTTGATGAAATAACCAAGAACTCCAAAGGTTCCAACATAACAGTGGAGGAATGACAATATGTATGACACAGTAATCATCGGCGGAGGCCCCGCAGGACTCTCAGCAGCTCTTGGCGCAAAGAAAAAGGGAAGCAGAAACATTCTGATTATAGAAAGATCCGAAAAACTTGGAGGCATTCTAAACCAATGCATACATAACGGCTTCGGCCTCCATACCTTCAAGGAGGAACTTACAGGCCCTGAATATGCTTTTAGATACATAGAAATGGTACAAAAGGAGAATATTCCCTTTCTACTTAACACCACTGTCCTCTCCGTTTCCCCTCACTCCGTTACGTATATTAACCAGGAAGAAGGGGTGAGGGTAATAGAGACCAAATCCATTGTCCTTGCCATGGGCTGCAGGGAAAGGCCCAGAGGGGCCCTGAATATCCCTGGCGATCGTGGAGCCGGAATATTCAGTGCAGGAACAGCACAGTACTTGACCAATATCCAAGGAAAGATGCCTGGCAAGAGGGTTGTCATCCTTGGCTCGGGAGACATAGGCCTCATTATGGCAAGAAGAATGACCCTTGAGGGGGCAAAGGTCCTGGCAGTCGTGGAGCTTATGCCCTACTCTTCAGGCCTCAAGAGAAACATAGTCCAGTGCCTCGACGACTTCTCCATCCCACTACTTCTTTCACATACTGTCACGAAGATCATTGGAAAAAAGAGAGTGGAGGGAATAGAAGTATCAAAGGTGGATGAAAAGAAGAAACCCATCCCAGGCACAGAAATATTCTTTGACGCCGACACCCTTCTCCTCTCCGTGGGCCTCTTGCCTGAAAACGAGCTCTCAAGAAAGGCGGGGATAACCATTTCCCCTGTTACGGGAGGACCTGTGGTTGACAATAGTTTCCAGACAAATAGGGAGGGTATCTTTGCCTGCGGCAATGTCCTTCATGTCCATGACCTAGTGGATTATGTATCCGAAGAAGCGGAGAAAGCAGGAGAGAGCGCCGCACTCTACGCCATCTCCCATAAGGAAGAAAAGAATAAAGTCCCTGTAAATGTCTTTGGACTTGTGAGATATACAGTTCCCGAGATAATAGAGGAAGATATCAAGGAAGACACTACAATCAGATTTCGTGTTTCCAATGTAAAGAAAGATGGAAAGATTGTTCTCAGAATAAATGGAGACACTGTGGTCTCCAAGAAAAAGAGGATAATGGCCCCGGGGGAAATGGAGACTCTGGTCATTCCAAAGCGCATTCTGGATCAGTATGGAACCATAGAGTCCATTGAAGTGGGGACGGAGGATTAAGTATGGAAAAATATGAATTGACCTGCATAGGGTGCCCTCTAGGATGCCAACTTATGGTTGAAAAAGAGGGCCTGGATATAAAGGTAAGCGGAAACACCTGTCTCAATGGTGTCAAATATGCAAAGGAAGAAGTCACCGCTCCAAAAAGAATCCTTACCCAGTCGGTAAGAGTAATGGAGGGAGAGGAAAGGATGTGCTCTGTAAAGACGGCAGCCCCTATTCCAAAGGAAAAACTGCTGGAAGCCGCACATATCATAAAGCAAATAAGTGTTGAAGCTCCTATTGAAATCGGAGATATCATTATACATGATATAGCTGACACGAAAGTGGATGTAATCGCCACAAGAAGAGTAAGGAAGAAAGCGTGACAATAGAAGATATCTTTAAGGAAAACCCTATCATTGCAGCCATAAACAGCGACAAACTGCTGTTTGAAGTCGTAAAAAGCGATGTGAAAGTCGTGTTTGTTTTGTATGGGACCATCCTTACTCTTCCTTCAATAGTCGAAAAGCTGAAAAACAGCGGCAAAATAGCCATAGTCCACACAGACTTGATCAATGGCCTCTCCTCCAAAGAAGTAGCTGTGGATTACATTGCGTCCAACACCAAGGCTGATGGAATAATATCCACAAAGACTAATCTTGTGAAAAGGGCAAAGGAGCTGGGGCTTATAGCAGGGGTAAGAAGCTTTATCGTGGATTCAATGGCCCTGTCCGGGGCGGTATCCCATCTTACATCCACAAAACCAGATTTCCTTGAGATAATGCCGGGCCTTGTCTACAGCGTAATATCCGAGCTGGCGAAATATAATATCCCCATAGTAGCCGGAGGTTTGATAAAAACCAGGGATGAGATTTTGTCAGCCCTAAATGCCGGAGCTTCTGCAATCTCCTCCACTTCCCCCCAAACATGGAAGATGTAGCTCTATACTTTGTTTCTCTTGTTCAAGACTATCAACAAGGGCCCTGACATAAAGAGATAGGCTACAACCACCAAGCCGGATATAAGAAGAATAAGCCTCTCCTCCTCTTTTCCTTCACCGAAGATGTTAAGCATACCGCTTTCCAAGAATATCAGGGAAACGAAGGCATGGGATATCTTCAGGTTGTTTCCGGCAACTATGGCTGGAGTGGCTGTGGTTTTAACTTTGATACATCCCTTTATGGCCACCCCCACCTTAATAAATGCGTATAGTGACGCCACATATACAATATATCCGGGGTAATGGGGTGAAGAGGTGTGAAGATACATCTCAAGCACCATCAAAAGGTAATGGAAGGAAGAAATGGAGAGGATAATGGATGAAAGCTTCAAGGCTTTGTCTTCTTCATTCTTTTCCGCTCCCCTGATGATTATAAATCTCATAAGTGTCAGGAGAGCATAATATACACCGTTTTGCACAATCCAATTGGAATGGAGGACAAAACCATAGACCGTCTTCAAGATTGCATACCCGATGTTAAGGGGTATGGACAAAGAAAAAAGAAGAAAGAAGTGGAATCTTCCATCATCGAAGAACCTCTTTGCAACCATATTCCTATCTGCCAACGCTTTCTTCTTTTTCTTTATATCCATTTTCTTAATAAATAGCGTGAGCCTGAAGACGGAAACGGATAGTGTATAGAAAGAAAAGACATAAGCTATGTAGGCAAAGGCACTCTCATCCATCTTGTAGTGGAAAACATATATCAAAGACAGAGTGGAAATAAGTATAAAGACCAACAGAAGCAATGGATTGACCATAATACATTTCTTGAGGTTTCCAAATATCTTTTCTTTCATACCTAAATCCTAGTTTTATATTGTTTCGAAAATATGAATTTTTCAAATAAAACAAAATAGAAACATTATTGAATCATTTCCAAAACACCTACCCCTTAATCTGTAGCCACAATGAATAAGGAGAAAATGAAATGGACAAAGACGTTCAGGAATACTTGTTGAACAAAATCAAGAGCGAGTACACGGAAAAGACCGACACAGAGTTCGATACTCTTATGAAGCTCGATAGAAAAATCAAACTGCCACCGACAATTTTTACTTATACCGTAGGCATCATCGGGGCTTTGTTTCTTGGGTTCGGAATGTCTCTTACAATGACTAATCTGGGATCAGTCCTTGGTATTGGCTCAGTAATGGTATTTGGGATTTTGTTTGGAGTCATTGGAATTGCCATTTGTGGAATCAACTACCCTCTCTACAAAAGATTCCTGGACTCAAGAAAGAAAGAGTATTCAAGCGAAGTCATCAGATTGGCAGATAAATTAAGTACAAAATAAAAGAGGTAAAAAAATGAAAAAGGTATTCTCAATTCTATTGGTTAGCGTCGTTTTGATTTCGGCCCTAATGGCTTTTGACGGCAACACATCCGCTTCTTTGGCATATTCCTTTGAAGATGGAAACAACATGGGTCTTTCCAGTGAAAACACAGGTTATTTCGGTTCTTCAAATCTCGGTTATTATGTGGGAGTAGATGCTGTCTTTGATCTAACAGATATTTCAGACTGGAATGTAGGAATGATCGTAGGACCTTCATACCGTTATTCCTTCAGCGAGTCAGGTGTAACAGCAACAGTTGCTCTTGGAGTCAGCGCAGAAGGCTCAAAGGATCTTTTTGCCTTTGGTGTCGGGGCATACGCAGGTGGAGACTGGAGAATAACAGACCACTTTGGACTTGGAGTCGGTGTAAAGGTGGGAAATAACTTTGTATCACTGCCTTATGAGACAAAAGAGCTTACACTTTCTTCCAGATTCTATGTAACACCAGTCATCGGAGTACAATTCTATTATTGATATCCTTCCATCCATTCCGTCTTGAGGCGGGATGCTTTTTTTAAACGAAACTGAAACAATTCAGGTGTAATATTGCTATATGGCAACGATACTGGTATTGGAAGACGACAAAGACCTCAATAGATCCATATGCACTTTTCTTGCAATGAAAAACCATGAAACCGACGGGTTTACCAATGCAGAAGCGGCTTTGGATGGAATGGAAAACAAGAAATACGACCTGATCATTTCTGATTTAATGATGAAGGATATGGACGGCTTTGAATTTGCAGAGGCTATAAGGGATATGGATGACTCCATACCCATTATGTTCATGACCGCCCTGGATGATATCTACTCCAAGACAAAAGGGTATAAAATAGGTATCGACGACTACATGGTGAAGCCTGTGGATCTGGAGGAATTGAATTTAAGGATAGGTGCTTTATTAAAAAGATCGGGGATTAAAGACGAGAAAAAGCTTACTATTGGAGATTTCATCCTCGACAGGGAGGAGTTCTCTGCCTATTGGAAAGGAGAAGAGATCTCTTTGACAAAGAGGGAGTTTGAGATACTCTTCACCCTTCTTTCCTCTCCAAAGAAGACATTCACACGTTCCTTGCTCCTGGATAAGCTATGGGACTGGGATTCAAATTCTTCTCCTAGGGCAATCGACGTATATATGACAAAACTAAGGACAAAGCTGGAAAAATGCACTAGTTTTGAAATCATCACCGTCCATGGTCTTGGATATAAGGCAATCATAAAATGAAGTTCAAGAAGTTCCTATATACAATAAAAATATACCTTATTTTCTTCATCATCTCTTCGTTCGTCACAACCTGCAGCGTGATGATATATCTCTCATCTTTGATGGAAACCTTGGGCTATGAGTTTACAGAAGTGGAGATAAGTGAATCTTCCATCATTACTTTTACAAACGTTCTGATAATCGCTCTATTATTCACATTCCTATACTACATAGTGAAGAAAATCACTGTGGATATCCCCATAAAAAAGATTAAGAACTGTCTCTCTTCTTTGATGAATGGAGACTTTTCTGCAAGAGTGAAAATAAAAAACAATGCTCTTTCCACAAACACCTTTGATGAGATCGCAGAAGACATAAACAAGCTGGCACAGGAGTTGGGTGGAGTGGAAATGCTCAGAAACGACTTCATTTCCAATGTATCCCATGAGATCAAGACACCACTGGCTGTAATACAGAACTACTCCATGCTTCTTTCCTCTCCTTTCCTCGAGGAGGATAAAAGAGTCGAATATGCTTCCATAATCGGGGAAAACAGCAGGAAACTGGCTCGTCTTGTTACAAACATCCTCAGACTTAACAAGCTTGAAAACCAAAAAGTCTATCCAAACAAGGAAGAGTATGATCTATCTGAAGAAATATGCTCCTCACTGGTATCTTTTGAAGATATCTGGACCAAGAAAGACATTTCCCTTACAACTGACATTCAGCAGGGAATCGTAACAAATGGAGACAAGGACCTCCTGTCCCTGGTCTGGAGCAATCTGTTTTCAAACGCATTCAAGTTCACTCCGGAAAAGGGGGAGGTGAATATAAAGCTGAAACTATATGGCGAAAATGCCATGCTTATTGTTTCAGACACAGGCTGCGGCATGGATGAATATACTTTACGCCATATCTGGGATAAGTTTTACCAAGGAGACACCTCCCATACACAGGAAGGAAATGGTCTGGGCCTAGCCTTGGTCAAGAGGGCCCTTTCCATATATAAAGGGGAAATAGAAGTCAAATCTGAAGTTGGGAAAGGCAGCACCTTTATTGTCACGCTGCCCTTCTGCAGAGAGGGCTGACAGCCTACTCCATTTTCTTTTTCAGCACCCGTGCAAAGGCGGCTTTGATTGCATAATCATCATAAACTCTCCCACCACATTCCAACTAGGAATAGACACGAGGGAGGATACAATCCATAAAAGTTGTAGCATCCTTTAAGGGAAGGGCTGAAACAAGGGCATCTATCAGAAAGCCCCTGATATAGGCGGGATCAGGTATTTTCCTCACTTTTCACCTCCGTCAACAGTAATCAAGGAGTGCTTTTCCCCCTGTCATTTCAAAAGTCCACCTGTTGAAATGGAGATGATAGGAATAATGGCAAGGGAGTTTTTAATATAATGAAAAGCACTATGTTTGATTAATGCCATGATTTTGTGAACAAGAAAAGACGGTTTTCTATTGATAATTCCTATTTCGTAAAGGAGACCTTTTGACACCCTTGGCCCTTCGGTAAAAGGTAGATAAGGAAAGGCCGGACTCCTTGGCCGCTTCCTTTAGCGAAAGCTCCCCCCTATTCCATCTTTCAGCCGCCAAATAGAAGGAGGAACTGACTTCAATCCTTGGGCGTCCGAACTTTACTCCATTGTTTTTAGCCGCCAATATCCCCTCTCTTTGGCGCTGTTTTATATTTTGATACTCGCTTTCAGCCACATAAGAAAGAATCTGAAGGACCAAATCGGAGATCAAGGTTCCTGTCAGGTCTTTGCCGATCCGGGTATCCAGAAGAGGCATGTCCAAGACAACAATATCCACATATTTATCTCTTGTAAGAAATCTCCATTCCTCCAATATTTCATGATAGTTTCTACCAAGTCTGTCTATGCTCTTGATATAAAGGATATCCCCCTTCTCCATCTTGGCCTTCATTTTGGTGTACTCAGGCCTATGAAAGTTCTTGCCGGATTCTTTGTCGAGAAACACATTGTCTTTTGGGATTTCCAGTCCCTCTATAGCAGCCAATTGTCTCTCTTCGTTCTGTTCCCGTGTACTGACCCTTAGGTAAGCATATGTCTGTCCCATAATTCCTCCATACTCTTATTAAATTGATTAGGACAAAGACGAGAAATGAAAACCAATTCTACAGTAATAGCCTCAAGCTATCTTTTCTGTTGATATATCTCAGGAGTTTTCCTAAAGATGTGAAAAATAGTGGCAGTTATGTAAAGAATCGTGAATGGTACATCAAAGTTTTAAAGCCCTACCATTAAAAATGGAGGCTTAAATGAAATATGCAATCACAACCAGAGGTCTGACTAAGAAATACAAAGACCTTACTGCTGTAGATAACCTGGACCTTGAGATAATTGAAGGAGAGTTGTTTGCTCTGTTGGGAGTTAACGGAGCAGGAAAAACCACCACAATAAAGATGTTGTCCACCCTTACAAGGCCATCGGAAGGAGATGCCATGGTATCGGGAGAAAGCATCATCACTTCCCCTCTCCTGGTCAAAGAGAGAATAGGAGTCTCTCCCCAGGAGACTGCTGTAGCCCCCTCATTAAGTGTCAGGGAGAACCTATATTTTATGTGTTCGGTTCATGGCCTGAAGAAAGATAAGGCTGGAAAGAAGATAGAGGAACTATCCAAGGCTCTTGATCTGGAGAGTGTAATGAAGAGAAAGGCCGGGAAGCTTAGTGGAGGCTGGCAGCGTAGGCTCAGCATCGCCATGGCTCTGGTATCAGAACCTGAAGTCTTATTCCTTGATGAACCAACCCTGGGATTGGACGTTATAGCAAGAAGCGAGCTATGGGATTTGATAGAGAGCCTAAAAGGAAAGACCACCATTGTCCTTACCACCCATTACATGGAGGAGGCGGAAGCCTTACGTGACAGACTGGGAGT
>JALFYG010000084.1 GCA_022784805.1 Spirochaetales bacterium | reverse complement strand
CTGAAATATGTAAGGAGATAGGGCTTTTGGATATGGCTTTGGAAGTTAAGAAGATGCTTTCCGGTGCCATGTCTTCTTTCTTGTCAAAGAATACTGAAATGGCAAGAAAGGTGGAGGCCTATGACGACGTTGTAGATCAGTGTTTCTCTGATGCAAGAAAAAAGCTCTGTGACGTAATAAGAAACGGCGTCGAAGGGTATGAAGAGGCTGCAGACGTTGTGATCGGAGCCAAATATCTGGAAAGAATGGGAGACCATGCCGCATCCATTGCCCATGCAGTGGTTGAAGAGTGTGGTGGTGTTGAAGATATAAAAAGTGAAAGGTAAAATAAGAGTATGACTGTCCTTATTGAAGATGATCCATCCATAAGAAAGTTGGTGGAGTATGCTCTTTCATCCAATTCAATTCCCGTTGTCTCCTTCGGCAGCGGAGAGGAGGCTTTCTCTTCCCTCCCTGATAAAGTCGATCTCTTTCTCCTGGACATTATGCTCCCGGGAATGGATGGAATTGAGATTCTTCATAGAATCAGAAAGGATGAAAAGTTAAGAAACACCCCTGTCATCATGCTTACGGCCAAAGACAGCGAGTACGATATAGCGAAAGGACTGGATGAAGGCGCTGATGACTATATCAGTAAGCCCTTTGGCATCTTGGAGCTTATAAGCAGAGTAAAGGCCGCCATTAGGCGAAGTGGTATTTCTTATGAGAACGAAAAGAGTGAATATTTGGAGAGCAAGGGAATAAAACTTGACCTTTCTTCACATAAGCTGTTCTTGGATGAAGAAGAAGTAATCTTGACCAGCAAGGAGTTTGCACTTCTTGAATACTTCATGACCCATAATGGAATGGCTCTCTCAAGAGACAAGCTTTTGACAGAGGTCTGGGGATACTCATATGTGGGTGAAACCAGAACTGTGGATGTACACGTAAGACACTTAAGGGAAAAGCTTGGTGACTATGGCAAGGCCATTGAAACAGTAAAGGGCCTTGGCTATAGATTTGACGGAGAATAAGGTGAAAAAAACAATAGCTATAGTGACGGCTTGGGTTGCTTCACTATTTATAGTTCTTACAGTAGTCGTTACAGCCATTCTTTATCATGGAGTCTACGAGGAGAGTGTGAAGACCACCATGTTTGAGGAACTTGATATTCTTTCTTATCTCTATGAGACAGGAAATGACATAACTACTATAGGCGGTAAGAATGGAAGACTGACGGTAATAAGACCTGATGGAAGTGTAGAATATGATTCTCTGGCTTCCACAGACGAAATGGAGAACCATAGTGAGAGAAAGGAAGTGAAGGATGCGCTTTTAATGGGACGTGGAAGTGATGAAAGAATGAGTAACACTTTGTCCACCAAGCAAATCTACGAAGCTGTCCTTCTCTCCGACGGTAATGTCTTGAGGTTAAGTAAGAATGCCTCAACTGTCATTGCGTTTTTCTCAATGATTGCGGGGCCGGTGGTCTCATTGGTGATAATTCTTCTGATTTTTGTGGTGTTTATTGCCGCCAAGGCTTCTGATTACATCGTAGCTCCTATCAATGCCCTGAATCTCGATAACCCTGATGAGAACAATGTCTATGATGAAATATCGCCGCTACTACTAAAGATAGCAAGACAGAAGAATGAAGTCAGGGAAGAGATAGCTGATAAAGAGAGAACAAGAAGAGAGTTCGAGTTTATCATATCAACCCTCTCTGAAGGATTGGTTGTCTTGGGGCGTGGAGGAAAAATACTCTCACTCAATAAGAGTGCAGCCTTGTTGTTGAAAGAAGATTTGGAAGACAACAAGCCTTTCCTTGCATACTTGAAGTCCACGGAAGCCAAGGACGTTGTCCTCTCTGCTCTGGAAGGAAAAGACGGCGAAACTTCATTCAAAGTATTCTCAAAGATCGTTGAGCTTTCTGCATACTCCAGTGGAAGCGGAGGCGCAGTGGTATTGATGAGAGATATCACAGAGAAGAGCGAAAGGGAGAGGATGAGGAAGGAGTTCACGGCCAATGTCTCCCATGAACTGAAGACTCCTATTACAACCATCATGGGCTTCTCTGAACTTTTGGAGAATCCAGAAATAGAGAGGAGCAAAGTCACGGACTTTGCTCACGAGATAAATAAAGAAGCTTTGAGACTGAGAGATATTGTTGGTGACATCATCGAGCTATCAAGCCTGGATGAGGGATATAAAGGCGAGAGCGAAGAGATTGATGTCAAAACAGCAGTAGATAATGAAATAAAAAAGCTGGAGCATAAGGCCCAAGAGAATGAAGTGAGAATGGAGAATAATGTACCTTCCTCCATCTATATTCTTGGATGGCAGAAGATCTTCTCTGAAGTTGTCTCTAATCTTTTGGATAACGCAATCAGATACAATAAGAAGGGGGGATTCGTACGAGTCGAAGCCAATGAAAGTGACGGAAAGACAGTAATTACCTTTAGAGATAACGGCATAGGAATCCCAGATGAGTCTCTGGAGAGAATCTTTGAGCGTTTCTATCGTGTTGATAAGTCCCGTAGCAGGGAAAGTGGCGGAACAGGACTAGGACTATCCATTGTAAAGAATGGAGTGGAGAGAATGGGAGGAGAAGTGAGAGTAGAGAGCAAGATAAATGAAGGGTCTGTCTTTACTCTTTCTTTCCCATCAAATCCTTGATCACCGCTGAAGCAATAATTAGTCCCGCTACAGATGGGACAAAGGATACAGAGCCTGGAATCTGTCGTTTTCCGTTTTGTTTCTCGTTAATGAGAGATGAGTCTGGTTCAATGGGTTTCTCAGGTGACCAGACCACTTTAAGTTTCTTTATCCCTCTCTTCTTGAGTTCCCTTCTCATGACTCTGGAGAGAGGGTCTGTGTTTGTTTTATAGATGTCTGTAATTGTAAATAGAGTAGGGTCAAGCTTATTTCCTGCTCCCATGGAAGAAATAATTGGGACATTGTATTTCTCTGCAGCCTCTACCAGTGCTATCTTTCCAGATACTGTGTCTATGGCGTCAACAATATAAGATAAGGAAGGGAAATCGAAGTCATTCTCCATTCCTGGAAGGAAGAATGAATCTGATTTATGAACGATGCAATCTGGGTTTATATCTTTGATTCTTCTCTCTGCACAATCTATTTTCTTCTCTCCGACTGAGGAGTGGGTTGCAATGATCTGCCTGTTGATATTTGTAGGCGAAACAGTGTCATTGTCTACAATTGTTATTTCTCCCACGCCGCTTCTGGCAATGGCTTCCAAGGCATATCCTCCCACACCTCCGACACCAAAGATGGCTACATGGGATTTCTGTAGCTTTTCCATTCCATCTGCGCCTAACAAAATCAAAGTTCTGTCGAATATGCCTTCCATATAAGCCTCTCATATATTTTCTCTTTTGAATAATGATGTGTCTATAAATAAAAGAGGTTTTTCGAACTCTGAATCCTGCCGGTTTCGCAATAAAGGCCAATACTTTTTTGAGAATTGGAATAACAAAAAGACTGTGTGGATAGTGACTTCTAGTCAATTTCTACTTTAGAAAAGCCTTGTATTTCTTTATTTAAGCTACTTATATCTCTTATAAAAATGAACATTTTCATTTGGTTTGTTAAGAGAATAACAAAAACAAAGATTTTTAGAAAGTTTTATTGCTTTACTAGACTAAAGTGATAAAGCAGTGTAGTATCATGGCCACATAGGAGAAAACAAAATGAAAAAATTAGTTGTTATAGCAATCGCGTTCTTGATGGTCGTTTCTACAGTATTTGCTCAGGGGGCAGTTGAGGCGGCAGGAGATCAATCTTTGGAGAAGATTAAAGCCAAAGGGGTATTTATTCTGGGACTTGATGATTCCTTCCCTCCAATGGGCTATAGAGACGAGAACAATGAAATCGTAGGTTTCGATATCGATGTTGCAAAGGAAGTCTGCAAGGGCCTCGGCGTTGAACTTAAGTGCCAGCCAATCGACTGGAGTGCTAAGGAACAGGAACTTGCTACTGGTCAGATTGACTGTATCTGGAATGGTTTTACAAAGACAGAAGAAAGAGAAAAGGCAATGACTCTCTCCATCGCATATGTAAACAATGCTCAGGTAGTCGTCGTTAAGTCTTCAAGTTCCATTGAGACTCTCGCTGATCTTAAGGGAAAGAGTGTTGGTGTCCAGGCTGGATCAAGTGGTGAAGAAGCTATCTATGATACAGAAGGCTTCGAGGAATCTGTAAAAGAAATCGTTCCTTACAGAGACTATCTCACAGCACTTATGGATCTTGAAATCGGTGGCGTAGACGCAGTAGTCATGGACCTCTTGGTTGCAAATGACAACATCAACCGCTCTGGCAAGGACTTCAGAATCCTCGAAGAGACACTCTGTGCAGAAGAGTATGTAATCGGATTTAGAAAGGGTGAAGTTGCACTTTGCGAAGCAGTCGAGAAGGAACTCTATGCTCTTAAGGATAGCGGCAAGCTTGCTGAAATCGCTGTAGAGTGGTTTGGTGCAGACATCACAGTGGTAGGTAAGTAATGATGAAATTGATAGGGCAGCTTCTTTCAGGGTCAGTTATCTCCCTTGAAGTATTCTTCCTTACTCTTATAATGGCTCTCCCCCTTGGCTTCTTGGTGGCCATGGGGAGAATGAGCAAAATAAAGGTAGTAAGAGTTTTGGTGGACACTTATATCCAGATTATGAGAGGAACACCGCTCTTGTTGCAGCTGCTCTTCTTCTATTTCGCTCCTTACTATATCTTTAATTCTTCTCTTCCTAGATTTGCATCAGCAATTCTGGCCTTCGTCTTAAATTATGCCGCATATTTCGGGGAGATATACCGCTCTGGCCTGCAGGCTTTGGACAATGGACAGAGAGAAGCAGCAAAGGTTCTTGGTTTTTCAAAGAGATATACATTCTTCCATATAGTATTGCCACAGGTTGTAAAGAATGTACTTCCTTCTGTCGGTAATGAAGTCATTACCCTTGTCAAGGATACAGCTCTTGCTTCCACCATAGGAGTTATCGAACTCTTTAGAATTGCCCAGACAGCATCTTCAAGACAGTTCTCCACAATGCCTATATTTATAGCAGGAGTTTTTTACTTCATTATGAATTATCTGGTGTCAAGGGTATTCGATCTCTTGGAAAGCAGAATGCAGTACTAAGGAGAAGAAAATGTCTGAATTAATGATCAAGGCTGAAAATATCAAGAAATCATTTGGAACAAATGAAGTATTGAAAGACATTTCATTCTCCTTGGAGAAAGGTAAGGTTCTTTCCATAATCGGTCCTTCTGGTAGTGGAAAATCAACACTCTTAAGAATAATTACCCAGCTGGAAACAGCAGATGATGGAAGTTTGTTTGTTGAGGGGGATCCTCTTTTCCAGGCCCAAGACGGAAAAGCAGTATATGTTTCTCAAAAAGCGATGCATTCCATCATGCTCAAAACTGGTCTTGTATTCCAATCTTTCAATCTCTTTCCTCACTTTACTGTAATGCGCAACATTACAGAAGCCCAAAGGGCAGTTCTCTCGAGGAGTAAGGAAGAGGCGGAAGATAGAGCCATACAAGTATTGAAGGAAATGAATCTTTTGGATAAGGCTGACGCATTTCCGTCCTCGTTGTCGGGAGGGCAGAAGCAAAGAGTCTCAATTGCAAGGGCACTTGTAATGGATCCACGAATTCTATTCTTTGATGAGCCAACATCAGCATTGGACCCTGAATTGACCAGACAGGTATTGTCTGTAATAAAAGGGCTTGCAGAAAGGGATATGACAATGGTTGTCGTCACCCATGAAATGAATTTTGCAAAGAGTATCTCTGACTGGTCCATATTTATGGAGAACGGTTATATCGTAGAAGAAGGAGAGCCAGAGGTACTCTTTGGTAATCCTAAAGAAGAGCGAACAAAAGCCTTCATAAATTCTTTCAGAGAATAAAGAATTACACTATTTGACGCGAGACCCGATATCCTAAGAGATGTCGGGTTTTTCAATGCATAAAACAATCAAAAGACACAGAAATGATACAAATCATTTACTCTGTTGAATTATCTTTCTTCTAATAAGCAATTGTGTCTTATATTTAAATTGTAGGTGATTCACTTGACAATTGAATTAGAATTGATATAATAAATTTAGATTAAATCTAAAAAAGGAGATGCTCATGACTAAGTATGAACTTGAAATCCTTAGAATCATTTCTGAGTCCAGTGAGCATCTTTCTGCAGATGAAGTCTTTGAAATAGTCAAAGAGAAATATCCAGGGGTTGTCAGAGCAACATGCTATAACAACCTGAATAGGCTTACAGACGAAGGTTTGATCAGGCGCATTTTAACAGAGAATGGCGGATATCGTTACGATAAGACCATACGTCATGATCACTTGGTCTGTAAAAAGTGTGGAAAAATTAAGGATGTTTATCTTAATGACATGACTTCTTCTTTTAAAATGATTCTTGGGGAGGACATTGAGTCCTATGACCTTAAGATATATTGGCTTTGCCCTGAATGTAGAAAGGGTAATGAATCTTGAATATCTCCTTGGGGATAAAAATAAAGGTCCATAATGGACAAAGGAATTAAAAATGGGAAATAAGTACAGCGGAACACAGACAGAGAAGAATCTTCAGGAAGCTTTTGCTGGAGAGAGCCAGGCAAGAAACAAGTATACTTACTTTGCTTCTGTTGCCAAGAAAGAAGGTTATGAGCAGATTTCTTCACTCTTCTTGAAGACAGCAGACAATGAAAAAGAACATGCAAAGATGTGGTTCAAGGAACTCCAGGGCATCGGCGACACAAAGGCTAACCTTCAGGCTGCAGCAGAAGGCGAAAACTATGAGTGGACAGACATGTATGACGGATTTGCAAAGACAGCTGAAGAAGAAGGCTTCCCTGAGCTCGCTGCTAAGTTCCGCCTTGTTGCAGAGATCGAAAGACATCACGAAGAGAGATACAGAGCTCTCTTGAAGAATGTCGAGACACTTGCAGTATTCGAAAAGAGCGAAGTAAAGATCTGGGAATGCAGAAACTGCGGACATATCGTTGTTGGAACAAAGGCTCCAGAAGTATGTCCTACATGCAACCATCCACAGAGCTACTTCGAGGTTCATGCAGAGAATTACTGATTATCACCACCGACTAAAATAATAGGGATGAAATTATGGTTAAAGGAAAAACAGCAATTGTAACAGGAGGAACAAGGGGGATAGGTTTCTCTATTGTAAAGACTTATTTGGATAATGGAGCAAATGTTGCTCTCTTGGGTTCAAGAAAAGACTCTGTAGATGCAGCCCTTGCAAAGCTCACCGAATATGGTGACAGAGTAATGGGACTGTGGCCGGATCTTCTAAATCCTGAGGAGGTCAAAAGAGACTTTGAAGCTGTCAGGGCAAAGTATGGAAGAGTGGATATTCTTGCAAACAATGCCGGAATCTCTTCTAAAACAAGTTTCTATGACTATACTCTTGATGAATTCAAGAAAGTGATGGATTTGAATGTAACAGCCGTATTTATCTGTGCACAGGCTGCCGCCAGAATCATGAAAGAACAGGGTGGTGGAGTAATCATCAACACTTCCAGTATGGTTGGTGAGTATGGTCAGCCATCGGGTTGTTCTTATCCTGCTTCCAAATTTGCTGTTAACGGACTTGTGAAGTCTCTTTCAAGAGAGCTTGCTAAGGACGGAATCAGAGTCAATGCCGTAGCTCCTGGAGTCACACGCACAGATATGCTTGCTAATCTGCCAAAAGAAATGGTGGATAGAGTATCTGCAGGAATCCCTCTTGGCAGAGTGGGAGAGCCTGAAGATATCGCCCATGCATATCTGTACCTAGCTTCCGATGAGGCTTCTTATGTCACTGGATTGGTTTTGAAGGTTGATGGAGGAGCAAGAACTTAATCCATCTCTAAATTTAATATACCCATATAGGAATGATTTTAATCTGCTTCTTGACACGAGACGCGCAGTGTCAAGAAGCGCGGGTCTAATTCCC
>JALFYG010000067.1 GCA_022784805.1 Spirochaetales bacterium | reverse complement strand
AGCTTTGTTTCTTCTTTGATTGCACTGACGAAGGAACCGATTTCATCGCTCATCATCTCGCCGTTATCATCAGAGACACTGACAGCAGTAGCGCCAGCTTCTTCAGCGGCCTTAATACACTCAATCAGGAATGGGAACTCAGCCCTTGTTGCATCTAAGGCTTCGAACTCTACTTCTTCGCTGTAGGAGCGGCACATGGAGACAAGAGACTTGATGAGCTCAACCATCTTTGGCCCCTTCAGCCGATAAGTATACTCCATCTGGACAGTGGAGACAGGGAGAGATACCTGGAGGACAGGATGGAGTGCAGACTTAACACACTCTGCAGCTGTCTTCACACTCTCCTCCGTAGTGCCTACGGGGATGAGTATCTTCGTCCCCTTTACGGACTCCGATATTGTCTTATAGACAACACTATCTTCCTTTGCCTTCCTTACTGGTGGAAGCTCGATACAGTCTGCTCCATAACGGGAAATAGAGAGAGCAAGAGATAATTTCTCTCTAAAGAGAAGTTGTGGTCCATCCTTTGTGCATAGATCTTTTAGGGTATAGTCAGAAACAGTAATCTTTTTCATATTATTCTCCAAGAAATCAGATTTCCCATTTTGGGAGCGTGTTTCTATGAAAAACAAAAAAGACAACTTGGTCAATTAGGCTTTATACAGAAAACTGTATTTTTATTACTTCTCTATCCAAAAAAGCTAGAAAAGGAGTCTCTTTATCCAGCTCCTCTCCAGGAGAGATATCTTACCGTCAGCGGCACAGATCATCATGATGACCAGGACTATCTCCTTTCTCAGGTCCTCTGAAAACTCAGCAAGAACACTGATCATCTCCTCTGATATCTTCTTCATCTCCCTGTTCTCTTTTCTCATGGAGCTCACGGCTTTCTTTGCGTCATTATAGTTTATGTTCTCCCCGAGGAATGACTCCAGAAGTGGATGGAGAAGTTTATACTCCTCCTCAGTCAATCTGCCGTCGGCAGCCATTGCTGAGAACAAAAAGAGTGAGAGAATATCCGCTCCGCTCTCTCCAACTTCACTCTTTGCAGATAAGAGAGGGAGAAGCTCATCACTCTTCCCTCTCAAAATAGCGCATCTTGTTTCAAAGTCTATATCTTCAGCTTCCCTGCAAAGCTCATCAAATTCTGTCATATTTCCCTCTAGACTCTAATATATACACTCTCAAAGGCTTCGCTGTACACACTTCCGGACTGAGCTCCCCTCATGGCAGCCACGCCTCTGATGGTTTCGGCGCTTGTCACAGCATCCAAACTTCTTAGGAGGGTAACAGCTTTTTCCTTTTTTTCAAGCATTTCCTTGGTCAATGTGACATAAAAATTAGGAGAAAACCATCTGACAGTAGGGTCCAGTGACACATCTGTGGATGAAGGAAACTCCATATACATCAGAGCAACCAAAGGTCGGAGATCCTTGTTCTTCTTATATAACTGTGAAGCTTTCTGTGTGGCTCTGGCGGCTTCTCTTCTCTCTCTGTCTCCTACAGCTGGGTGATATGTGATGATGGAATCGATATTATTTTCCACCATACATCTCTCGATAAATGAAACCAAAGAAGAAAAAGGCACAGTCTCCCTTCTCTCTTCCAGCGTCCATAGATTGTTACCATTAACACCGAATGAAGAGAGAGCCATTCTATGGTCAGGGATTATCTCTTCATTCATCCTCTCCCCATAGCGTCTCTTCCCATCAAGGACACAAACAGAAACACCAGCACCACTCTTGATCAACTTCTGGATGGTGCCGCCACAGCCGAGAATCTCATCCCCTGAATGAGCCACGACAATAAGATAATTCATACAATCTCCTTTGATTCCCCCTGCATAAATTATCCTAATTACTTTTGTCCGTTGACATTATATCACAGAGAAGAAAGAATGCACTAGTTTCAGAATACGGCATTAAGTGCTTTATTCCCAAAATGTAACAAATACAAGTATTTGGTTACAAAAGCGGGGCTATAATAAGAGAAGGAGAAACATAGAAGAGATGCACTACAGTGAGAGAATCATAGAAGAATATGAAAGCGAAGAGTCATCAAAGTACATATATAAGTTGAAGTCTGAAAACAATACAGAATATTACAAGGTTCTCGATTACTTCAGAAAGAAAGCCAACTGGCTAGTGTACTCCCTCTCCAGTGATGATCCTCTAAATACTCTTATTACTGAACTCAAAAAGGAAATCACAAATAAAAGCAACACTCGTTTTTACTCAGAAGAAGAGAGCTATCAGAGATAGTAGAAAAAGCCAATAAGAGAAACATTAATATTCTTATTGGGCTTGAGGACATCAAGTACACACATGAGATGGTTCAGTTTCCCTCTATCTGGGAATCACTATTGTTGGAAGGGAACAGAAACATCTATCTACTTACTATCGGGCTCTCTGAAAACATTAAGGCCCTCTCATATGTAAGTTATCTAAACTTCTTCAGAAGAGGCGACAGCTTTGAAGCATAGCATTCTCTTCTATTATCAACAAAACTGGTGGAAGTTAAAATCCAAGTGAAGGATAATCTAATTATGATACATATTCTCTGCCTTAATCCAACTGTTGACCGCATGTATTACATAGATGACTTTCTTCCAGGTGTCCAATATCACGGAAATGACACGGAAGCATATCCCGGAGGAAAGGGATTAAACATACTCAGAGTCTTATCTGGCTTTATTAACCCTCTCTCCTTCTACGCCTTCACCGGAGGAGAAACAGGAGAGATAATCAAAAGGGAAGCAGAGAGGCTCTCTGATCACTCTGTCTTCATTGAAACCGAGGGTGAAACAAGAACCACCATCAATATAATGGACA
>JALFYG010000047.1 GCA_022784805.1 Spirochaetales bacterium | reverse complement strand
ATTACGCTCAACTTTGTTGCCGTCTTTGTCAAGGGAGAATATATCTCTTGTCCTGGTGTCAAAGCTCATCAGTTCCTCCTTCTCAAGTGAGAGGAGGTAGTTGTACAGCCACTTGCATTCTGTGAATGTCAGTTGCAGCTTATCATAATCAGATTTGCTGAGTTTTTGAGTTTTTATCTTCAACTCAACGCAGACAGGGACCTGAGATTTTCTTCTATCTTTGGTCTGTTTCAGAGTTGTCTTTATGGCTTCATTCTTTACCTGTCTGTCCATGATTTATTATAGCATTAATAACGATTTATAACAATTGAGGCATTCATTTTTCAGCCTTACATCCTCCACCTTGAAAGGTGGAAGCTTTACGGCTGTTTTTCTGTAAATCTTCAAAACCATAATATGCGTCCTTCTTTTCGGAGAAGGACCATTTTATAAGGAAAAGGGAGAAGCTTTAGCCTCGATAGAAAGTAATAATGTAGGAATAAGAATGGACTCAAAAGACTTGGGTTTACTTGAAAAGATTGGATACTTGGAGCGTGCTCTTCCTGTATATTTAAAGAACTCTTTGGATGAGATGATTGCCTGCTGTGAAAGGCTTGATAGAGGAGAGACTAATAATCATTGGGACCTCTATTGGTGTGATTTCAATGCAGACATAAACTGTGCTGAAGTGGATCACGAGATAACAAGCACACAGGCATGGTATCTAAGAGAAAGATATCTACGTATGGTGAGAGAGGATATATAACGTGATTGATTTCACCGAAAAAAGTGATGTGTTTTTATAGCCAAAAGTAACATTTATATAGCCATAAAGTGCCATTCGAAGTGGCACTTTATCTACTATATGGATGTAAGTGAATTGGTGTATAAGTTATTGGAAAATATGTTCGACAAGGTGAAAAAGGGAAACGAGGACAGAACTCTTTGGTTAGTAAAAAACATGCCATAAATCGCTTTTTATCGTTAAGCCTAAAAGCCACATACTAAGTTTCTTATTTTCCTAGTCATTCTGTGAAAAAGAGGATATATTATTGATGAAAGAGCCCGCCAAGGTTAAGGTTTTCCTCCTCAAATCGGCGGGCCAGTCGATTTATATATTTTCAATGAAATCTTTTTTGAAACCATGAATGATTATTGAGATGTAAGGGTGAAGGTGTGAGTATTTTGCATCTTGGTACCATTAGAGAAGTATCACTTGTTTATTAATGGTTGCTGTGGTTATCTAAGACCTCTTTATTGAAGGGTATGACTACATTGATATAACTATCTTGTATATCAAAGACAGATTCACCGTAGACACTGAGAATAGTAGGAATACCATGTCCATTGTGTTCTGCAATATCCAGATCATGGAAAATCCTCATGAGTGTAGCGTTTCTAGGATTACTTATTCCTTTGAAAAACATTTCTTTTGTTTCTCCGCCTGGAAGGCCTCCATGAGAAATAATCTCAAGTCGGTCATCAAAGAATGAAACAAGAGGTTCTGTAGCATTCCAATCATTGTGAATAAACGCATTAATCAGGACTTCGTTTACAGCATCTATGTCATATAGATAAGTATCGACTCTAGGTCTTTGAGTAGTATCACATTTACAAATGTTTTCTGCCTTTAGACGGCTGAGTATCTCTTGATAAGCGGCGAGGATTGATTGGTGGCCATAATCATTCCTTTCCTTGATTGCGCTTTTGGTTTTTCCTTTATACTTTACGAAGTTCAATGGGATATTGTTCTTGTCAGATAAAAGCTCTGCAAGCATGTTGTATTTACCACTCTCTGTTCTGAGCTGATAATGTTGTTCTACAGAATCAAGAGTTACACAGTATCTTCTGTTTCTAAGGAGGATAGAGAGAATATCAAGGGAAACATCGTTGTATCGGGATGGTGATTTGATCATTAAGTCATCTGATGTTTCATATCTTTTCCTACGACGAGTGGCTATTTGAGCTTCTGTCATAGATGTGGTTGAAGTGCCAATATTGATAGGACACCCAAGAGGTGAATAACCATACTTTTTCAGGCAATAAATATGGGAGAATCCTCGAGGAACTTTTATTACAATGATTATCTTTCCTTCATAAAAAGCTATCTGTGTTTTTACCTCTTCTTGAGGATTAGGCTCTATTTGGGAAGAGACCATGTCGTTTATTCGTATTATCGCTTCCTCTACGTTGTTAACTCCAACTACTTTTCTTTCCTCATCGACTCCAATATAGATGGTGCCTCCTTCTGTATTAAGAAAGGCAACTATTGTTCTTATTAGTTCGTCGTCAACTGTTGAGAGAAGAGCTATTATGCTCGATGAAAAATATTTCATAATTAATAGTGGCATGGATTATAGGCAAAAACAACAGTTTTAGCCATAAAGTATCACATTATTGGCATTTTATAGATAATGCATTTGATAATGATAAAGAGATCTTTCAAAAAGCAGTAATCTATCATTGAGATAACATATTCCACTTTTTTATACCTATTGTTTCAGGATCAAAATCCTTGAGTTTTACTCATTTTAAGGATGATGAAAGGAAGCAGTAGAGGAAGTATCTGCTAAAGAGTCAGTAAAATTTGATTCGTTTTATTTTTTTTGCTAATTTATTAAAATAAAAAGAATAATTCTTCTTATATTTTTAGTGCCATATGACACTTTTTAGTAATCTTTCTCTTTAATAGAATTTTTTTAGCATTCACAGAAACCCCTTAAAAATCATAAAACCTCTGTGTATTGCACCATATTATTATTTGGAGGAACCCATGAAGAAATTCCTTGCCCTTTTTGCTGTTTGCCTTATTGTGGTCTCAGCACTCTTTGCCAACGGAAGCAAAGAAGAAACAAGCTCAGAATCCCCAAAGAGAATCGCCATTCTCCTTTCAACAGGCGGTCTTGGAGATAAGAACTTCAACGACATGGCTTACGAAGGTCTCACTGCTGCCAAGGCAGACTTCGGAATTGAGTTTGATTATTTTGAACCTACTACTTCCAGTGACTTTGCACCTGCTCTCAGAAACTTCTGTGATATCGGCTCATACGAATTGGTAATCGCAATTGGTTCCGATGCAAAAGATGCAGTGGCTGAAGTAGCAGCTGAATACCCAGATCAGAAGTTCTCTCTTATCGATGCATCTTTGGAAGCAGCAAATGTCAAATCAGTTGCAACAAAGTGGCAGGAACAGACATTCCTCTGCGGTATGTATGCTGGTCTTGGAACTCTCTCAGATATGCCTCTTGCAAATGACAAGAACGTTGTGGGTGTAATCCTTGGTATGGACACTCCTGTCCTTAGAGCTGGTGTTGTTGGATTTATCGCAGGTGCAAAGTATGTCAATCCTGAGGTAGAAGTAATTGAAGCAGTTGTTGGTTCTTTCAATGACCCAGCTAAGGGAAAGGAAATCGGCCTCTCCATGAATAATCGTGGTGCAGATTTCATCCAGCCTATTGCTGGTGCATCTGGCCTTGGTCTTTTCAATGCTGGTAAAGAAGCAGGTTTCTATTGCTTTGGCGTAGGTGCAAACCAGAACTACATCATGCCTGAAATTATTGCAGCCACATCAATCAGAAACGTCAACGAAATGGTTTACACAGAAATCAAGGAAGTTCTTGATGGAACATGGAAGCCAGGTGCAAATATTTCAGGACTTGCTGAAGATGCAGTAGGTTACTCCAATGCAATGTCAGAAGTAGAGATCCCTGCATACATTGCAGAAGCAATTGAAGAAACAATGGCAAAGATTAAGAGCGGAGAGCTTGTCATTTGCTCAACAGCAGATGAACTTGATGCTTGGGTGGCTGCCAACCAGTACAACAAATAATTAGAAGGAGCGAGACGTGATAGAAAGAATTGAACTCTCGGATATTTCGAAACAGTTTCCTCTTGTAAGGGCGCTGGATCACGTCTCGCTTACAATTAAAAGCGGCGAGATTCACTCCCTGTTAGGAGAAAATGGAGCAGGAAAGACCTGTCTCATGAAGATTCTCTATGGAATGATGCCTGCAACAGAAGGAAGCATCAAAATCGATGGAGAAGAAGTTAAATTCAAATCCCCGAAAGATGCTATTAAAAGAGGAATAGGCATGGTGCATCAGCACTTCATGCTTTCCCCTGTAATGACAGTGTTGGAGAATATCATTGTCAACGCAGAACCAATGAAACGCTTTGGTTTCATTGATTATGACAAAGCACTGGAAGTGGTCCAGAACTTAATCGATACATATAACTTCGGTATTGATCCTAAGAAGAAGGTTCAGGAGTTATCTGTTGGAGAACAGCAGAGGGTAGAAATACTGAAGGCTATATATAGAGGTGCAGAGATTTTGATTCTCGATGAACCAACAGCAGTTCTGACACCTCAGGAAGTGGATGAACTCTTCTCAATTATGAGAAATCTGAAAGAGAAGGGAACCGGAATAATCATCATTACACATAAGCTTAAGGAAACATTGGCCATTGCAGATGTTATCTCTGTCCTAAGGGACGGAAAGATGATCAGGGAGAGGGAAAAGCTTGGTGCAGTAACTGATGAAGACTTGGCTCGAATGATGGTTGGTCGTGACGTTGAACTCAATATCCATGCAACGGAAGACACCATAGGAGAGGAATACTTCAAGGTTGAAGATATCTCTTTTTCAGAAAAAGGTATACAGAAGCTCT
>JALFYG010000033.1 GCA_022784805.1 Spirochaetales bacterium | reverse complement strand
ATGCTGGGAAAAGGGTGATATCGACTCCTTCGGACTCCTTATTAATGAAAGCGGAATGTCTAGCATCGTAAACTATGAGTGTGGCTCTCCTTGGCTTATTAAGCTATATGACATTTTATCCAAGCTTGACGGCGTATATGGAGCAAGATTCAGTGGCGCTGGCTTTAAAGGTTGCTGTATGGCTCTCATTGAACCAGACAAGGCAGACGCAATCAAGGAGTATGTTGAAAGAGAATACCTTAAGGAATTCCCTTCCCTGGAAGGAAAATATAAAGCCTATATCTGCTCTACTTCCGATGGAGTAGGCGAAGCAAAAGGAGATAGATTCTAATGACCGCCATAATACTTGCAGCAGGATATGCAACAAGAATGTATCCACTCACCCTTAATTTCCCAAAGCCTTTGTTGGAAGTAGGTGAAAAGAAAATCATCGACCATCTTTTGGATGATTTAGTTCAATCAGGAGTGGAAAGAACTGTTGTTGTTTCAAATCATAAGTTTATTGATCAGTTCACCTCTTGGGCAGATACAAGAGAGAATGTAATAGTATTGGACGATGGATCCGTAGATAATGACCACAGGCTTGGAGCAGTGAAAGACATAGAGTTTGCCATAGAGGAGGCAAATATCGATGATGACATCGTTGTTCTTGCTGGAGACAATGTTCTTAACTTCTCCCTTTCTTCTTTCATCAAGTACGGAAAAGAGAAGAAAACAACCTGCATAATGAGACACGAGCAAAGAGATATAAACAAGCTCAGAAAAACAGGAGTAATTGTCATAGATGACAACGACTTGGTTTTAGAGATGGATGAAAAACCTCAGGAACCTAAATCCATCTGGGCTGTACCTCCTTTCTATTACTATACTAAAGAGGATATAAAGCTAGTGAAGGAAGGAATAGAATCTGGCTGCGGCACAGATGCTCCAGGCTCTTTCATTTCGTGGCTTGTAAAGAAGAAATCTGTACACGCTTTTTCGATGCCAGGCGAAAGATATGACGTTGGATCCATAGAAGGATATGAGAAGATAAAGAAAGAATATAAAGGGATAACAATCAGATGAAAAAGACAATACTTGTAACAGGTGCTGCTGGTTTTATTGGGGCAAATCTTGTCAAAGAACTACTCAGGACTACAGATGACAAAATAGTAGGAATAGATAATCTCAATGATTACTACGATGTATCATTAAAGGAATATAGACTGGGAGAAATAGAAGCTCTTGGTGGAGACTTTACTTTTATAAAAGGAAGCATTGCAGACAAGGCTCTCATCGACTCTCTATTTGAGAAGTATCACTTTGAAATAGTGGTTAATCTTGCGGCCCAAGCAGGCGTCAGATACTCAATCACAAACCCTGACGTTTATATTGAGTCCAATATGATCGGCTTCTATAACATTCTTGAAGCCTGCAGACACAACCCTGTAGAGCACCTGGTTTATGCTTCATCTTCCTCTGTTTATGGATCCAATAAAAAGGTTCCTTATTCCACTGACGATAAGGTCGATAACCCAGTGTCCCTCTATGCAGCAACAAAGAAAAGCAACGAACTATTTGCCCATGCATACTCAAAGCTCTATAACATTCCATCCACAGGCCTTAGATTCTTTACTGTCTACGGTCCCGCAGGAAGACCTGACATGGCTTACTTTAGCTTTACCAACAAACTCATCAAAGGTGAGACCATCAAGATCTTCAACTATGGAAACTGCAAGAGAGACTTTACTTATGTAGACGATATCGTAAAGGGAATTAAGCTGGTGATGAATAAAGCTCCAGAGAAGAAGACAGGTGAAGACGGCCTCCCTATCCCTCCATATGCTATCTACAACATAGGTAACAATAATCCTGAGAACCTTTTGGACTTTGTCCAAATACTCTCAGAGGAGCTGGTGAGAGCTGAAGTTCTTCCTCCTGATTATGATTTCAATTCCCATAAAGAACTTGTTCCTATGCAGCCAGGAGATGTTCCTATCACATACGCAGATACTTCTGCTCTTGAGCGCGACTTTGGCTTTAAGCCTTCAACATCTCTCAGAAATGGTCTCAGAGCCTTTGCTGAATGGTATAAGAAGTTCTATAAAGTGTGACTTACCACCCTATTGTGATACTGTCCAAAATAAAGGGACAGTATCATTTTTGTTGTTATACCCCTCATACCCAAATTATCGATAGAAAAGAAGCTTTTAATCAGATAGCTCAGTCTGTACCAGCAGAACAGCAGAATGGTTTTGCTTATACTCTCTCAAAGAACTTTGTCATCTGGTACACATCCCGTATGGCTGTTCGCTACGGCAGAAAAGGAATCCGCATTGTTTCCATTTCTCCAGGAACATTCAGCACACCTATGGGAAATCTTGAAGGAGAACAGGCTGCAGCTTTTGCTATAAATGGCGCACTTGGACGCGTAGGTGATCCAGTTGAACCACTCTTTGAAGCTATCAATTCCTGTTATCATCAATCCTCCTCCATGCATGATTTAACATTTCTTCCACAGCCTCTTCCACACGTTCATCTGCATCATTTTCAAGCACTAAAGCAAGAGAAAGGGGATCTACACTATTACTATAGGACAATTTCTTCGGATCATATCTCCATAACTCCACTGAAACCTGCGTCTGTCCATCCAGCAATTTCTTTGTGGTAACACTGTTCCATTTAGAAATGCTGTCTACAGCATAGCATCGAATATTTGGCTCGTTGAGCATTGAATATTCTGCCAGAGCTGAATATCCACTTTTAAGCAATGTATCTTGTATTTGTTCTAATGGAATATAAACAGTTCTTTTCACTGGATTCTGGAAATAACCATGAGCTTTTTTAAACAATTCTTCTGGAGATAACTCTGAGAAAAGAACCTTTTGAACTCCATCCTTTTTCGTTTCCATCAACCCCAGTTCTTCTAGCTGCATAACTGCCCTGGATACAGATGTAGAAGTCAACTTTAAATCTGTAACAGCTTTGCTCATAATTTGCTTTCCACTGCCATGATAGATAAAGTACAACAACATTACTTGGGAAGCTGGAAGAAGTTCTTCCTTATCAATTTTCTCTGCGTCTGAGCGTTCCTGTAAATAAATTGCCATAAATGGTAGATAAATCTGCTTACCTTCCACTACAAATGGAATTCTCTCTCGAAGTAGATATTCCTTTTGACGATAAGTAAGCTTATCTAGAACTAATACAACAGGAATGTTTTTAACTTTTTGAATACGAGCAATATGGGTTTTAAGTGTTCCAACTGCCTCCAACTCCGTAAGAGGATACAGGAAAAACACTTCAACAAAGTCCAGCACAACTTCTCGTATTCGATATCTAGTAATTATGAAGTTAGGAAGATGTAAATCTTCCGTTGGTTTATACTGTACCTGTAAATCCAAAAGATCTTTTAGATAGTCCACTTAATTATCTCCATCTTAAACTATTTACTGTATTTTAACATAAATAAATTTAAAATACAAATATTGTGTTAAGATATTTGGATCATACTTCATGTTTTTATATCACCCTCCATACATAGCCAGCGCACTCATCTCTTTAGATTTGTTTCTTTTATATGTAAAGGAACCCCCAAAGGATATTCTCCAATGGGGGTTCGGTCCAAGAAACCAAGTCGTTGGGATTTGTGTTGAAGCTAACAGTCAGAGAGAGTCTTGAGTTATTTCAGGAACCTGAAGATTATCCTCCTTATTGTTGTTTCCAGTAGCCCTTACCTTCTCCATTTCAGCCTTTGTCTCTTCGTACTTTGTTATTTTTCTTTCCAAAGACTTGAGACTACTTCTCTTTTTCTTCAGTTCAGCCTTCAATGATGAGATCTGTTCTGTTGTTGCAGTGATGTCTGCAGAAAGTGCTTCCTTTTCTGCAGTCATCTCGTCAATTGCAAACTGAATAGCTTCAACACTCTTGAATCCTTTGACTCTGTTCTTAGAGCCTTTCTTTCTAGGCATATGCATATGCTCCTTTTGAGATTAGTATGACATCAGTGTAGAAGTCCCATGACTAATCAGGGAGGGGTATAAATCGCATGACCAGAATGTACTCCCCCTATATGAAGAAAGTTCAAAGTAAGTAATTGATAACGGAGCTAATAGTTTCTTTCTGTATATTTGAATCATAAAATGTTTTGAAAGAAACTCTATTTCAACTATATACACAAGCAACTATCCTCTCTATTTGGAGTTTCAATTAACGCTATGGAAAGCAGCGCTATTGATAAACCAATCCTTTCAGTTGCAATCAGAGTAAGTGACCTGTCTATTGAGGATCTAGAAGCAATCAGCGCCATTAACCGCATTGCACTTAATTCCGATTATATGGCAGATATACTGAAAGATTGATGTTCATGATTGATTATTTAGATTTTTGCTTTGTCCATTAGGTGTAAACACGATTGAAATATACATCATTTATCGCCATATAATCTCATTACTAATCAATTCTGGCGATTTATAAGCCAAATTCATGCCATATATCGCCATACGTTGATTTTTCTGCATCAATAATTGACTTCTACTACCGATAGGATTTGCTTGGCATCGGGTGAACTGCCAACACGCTGCATAATCTGAAAGGCATCAAGCCTTTTCTGATTCACAGCATATTCTGAATCATATGTTGTTTTAGAATACCCCTAGATTCATCACCACGCTGAGATTGCACACAGTATCCAACAGAAACAATCATGTCTAAGTTATAGCAATCCGCCCGGTATGTTTACCGCCTGCTACAGTTGTCGCAAATCTTGCGACAACTGAGTCACCGAGGTCTCCTTCAGGGACATTACTGATGTGTCTACCTATGGTTTTGTTTTAGCAGTAGATAATATCAACAACGATCTTTTTACAATTTGAGCATCATCCAAAACATTAGCATTTGGCTATTATTTATCATTGTCTGAATAAATCATCGCCAGTGATTACATTTTGGATTATTTCTGAATACTTATTGCGTTTATATCCACCACCACAGATTAACGTTATAAGTATAGCATCATTTGTTCCGGTTTCCTTTCTAAACAGTGACATCCTATTCAATATCTTTTCATATTCGTCAGAATCCAGAGAGTAGGCTTCATTTGTAAATTTCATTTCACAAAGATTAATTACTCCATCTTTTCTAGCGATAAGTAAATCAATCTGAGCCCCATTATCCTTATGGCTGCTGTGCCATGCAAATTCATCTGTTTCGATACCGCTTATTCCTAAAGCTTGCTTTATCTGATGAGTATGATTAAGACATACGATTTCAAAAGACTTGCCTCTCCAGGAATAATAACCTGGCGTATTTATATGTTCTTTCCATGATTTAAGAGTCTTATTGTTTAAGAATAGAATACTGAATAGCACGAAAGGATCTATCAGCTGATAAAACGATTCCTCATCTTTTTGAGTTAATTTGTTAAACCGCCTAATAAACCCGCATTCCTGTAATTCTCTAAGATCTTTTGTCAAAACTGATCCTCCGCCTATTTCACCAACTTTTGAAAGTTGATTTCTGGTAAGGCCATAAGGATTTTTAGCTAAAGACTCCAAAATCACCATATGCTTTCCTGGTTTGTTAAAAAGAGAATAGAAAAGACTGTAGTATTCGTCGTGTAGATTTCCATATTCTTTAAAACATAGTTCATCCACATTCTGCATTAAGCTAAGCCTTGAATCCAAAAGATTCAGATAATACGGAACACCACCAAATATCATATAACTCTCTATCATCTGGCTTCGGTTCATAACAATGTTATTATATTTAAAAAATTCTTCGCACTCAGCCAAAGAAAATGGGGCAAGATGTATGTGCCTAGTTATTCTGTTGTGAAAACCCTTTCGATCATAAATCAGGTTATTCATAATCCAAGAAGTTGCTGAACCGCAAACAATTAACATGATATCTTCTTTAGATGATGCATAGCTGTTCCAGAAGTATTCAAACGCACTCTTGAAATCAGATTTTGCAGTGTCCATCCAAGGAAGTTCATCAAGAAAGATTACTCTCTTATTATTGATTGGTTCACGATATAGTTTATCACCATCAAGCATCTTTCTAAGTATTTCAAAAGCTTCAAACCAGTCTGAAGGCTGTTTTTTATCTTCATATCCATATTTAGCTAAACTAGAATGAAACGCTTTTAATTGACCTGTAGTTTTCTCATTTGCAATCCCTGTCGCATAGAATGAAAAATTGTTATTAAAAAACTCCTTGATCAGATATGTTTTGCCCACCCTTCTACGGCCATAGACCGCAACAAATTCAGGTCTCTTTGATAACAGGCACTGCATAAGACAGTCTTTTTCTCTTTCTCGTCCAACAATCTTCATTTTATCACCTAATATACTATATTTTTCGCCATATAAGTTCACCACTAATCACTTCTGGCGATTTATAAGCCATATTTATATTATATTTCGCCAGACATTGATTTACAAGCATAATTATTGGGATTCTCTGCTACCGATAGAATTTACTTGGCTTTTAGCAAAATGTCATACCCAAGGGAAATTATTTGGATGATTAAGAGATCCTGTATATCTATGAAAAGAATAGCTTGCTGAAATGTTTGGTCTGAGCTTTCAGCAAAATTGTTACTTTATAAGATCTCTTAACTTCATTTTATTTATAACTAAGTCATGAAGAGGCTTTTGACGCACGTACCTAAGTTTCGTCATGGCTCTTTAGTTATTTACAAGATAATCAAGAATCTTTAATCATATTTCTGATACATGTTGCGTTGTATCCGGAATATGAATCTCATAGTTGATAAGAATAGTCAGCAAGGCCATAGAAGCTTCTTACTCTTAAACAAAGATAAGAGAAGAGAAAGTAATAATAGCAATCATCTAGAGGATATTCAGAAAGGGATACATATATTAATCCATGAAGATACAGTCCAAGTATTTATTTCATAGAGATAGGAGCCAATAGAATCTTATGAAGAGTACAGATGATAAATATATCTCTGACCTTTATGTCTCTTTCAGTATTGATGATCTAAGTTATCATTCTTCCTTCCTTTATATATTGTTTTAATTACTGGTGTTCTTAATAGGTTAATTCAGTCTAAGAAGAGAAAGAGTGTCTATATATAGGTCATCGCCATCGATATCTATATCCATGTAGTAAGAGCAACAGAAACAAGCTAAGCAGAAGAAAGATACGAAGTAACAGATGAAGAAAGGAGCAACAAGAAAAGAAGAAACAGCAGAAAAGAGAGTAAATTTAGGGTTATATAGGATGACGATATCAATTGAAAGAAGAAGACATTTTTATCCCAGATGAAAGCCAAATAGTACAAGATACCTGCGCATAATCTGAAATAACGGCATAGTTATATGTGCGCATAATCGGAAATCATGATATAATTATACTTGCGTATAATTGGATTTCATCATTAAGATATATGTGCGCATAATCGGAGAAACCATGATATTAAAAAGAAAAATGTATGCAAAACTCCTTGAATGGAAAAGAAAATCAAAAGGAAGTAAAGCAATCTTGATAGAAGGAGCAAGACGCATAGGTAAGTCAACGATATGTGAAGAGTTCGCCAAAAATGAGTATGACAATTACATCCTGATTGACTTTGCAAAGAAAGATAAGGATGTTGAACAGTATTTTGAAAGCTATCTTAACGACCTTGATACATTCTTCATGATGTTGCAGGCCCATTTCGGGAAAAGGTTAAAGAAAAGAGATGCAGTAATAATATTCGATGAAGTACAGATGTTTCCTCAGGCAAGAGCTGCGATAAAGTATCTGGTGGCAGATGGGAGATATGACTATATAGAAACTGGTTCTTTGATCTCAATAAAAGAAAATGTCAAAGATATCGTTATCCCATCGGAAGAACGTCATATAAACATGTATCCACTGGATTTTGAGGAATTTGCATGGGCACTCGGGGAAGATGTGCTTATTGATTGCATCAGAGATTGTTTCAACAAAAGGATTCCCATGGACAGAGGGCTACACAATAAAGCAATGCTTCTCTTTAAACAATACATGTTAATCGGAGGAATGCCTAAGCCTGTCATTCTTTTTGTTGAAAACAATAAAGATTTTTACTTAGTTGACAAAGAAAAAAGAGACATCCTGAAGCTATACAGAGAAGATGTAATGAAAATAAATGCCCGTTATAGAAGTAAGGTCCTTTCTATCTTTGATCAAATACCTGGGCTACTTTCTCAGCACGAAAAAAGAGTTAATTTTAAGAACATTCAGGATGGCTCTTCTGCTGAACAATACGAGGAGACATTCTTTTGGCTGTCAGACTCCATGGTATCCAATGAATGTTTTATGTGCAGTGATCCAAACGTAGGATTATCCATAAATGAAGTAAGGACATATGTCAAATGCTATATGGGGGACACAGGATTACTTGTAAGCCATGCATTTGATGAGAATGAATTATTGGAGGACGAAGTTTATAAACAGATATTGTCAGGCAAGCTTTCATTAAATGAAGGAATGCTTTATGAAAACATTATTGCCCAAATGTTGACAGCAAATGGGCACAAATTATACTTCTATACGCATTACAACGAAGAGAAGCATAGAAATGACATTGAAATAGATTTTGTACTTTCAAATAACAGCAAATTGAAATACAAGATTTATCCAATCGAGGTGAAGTCAGGCACTAAATACACTACAACATCACTCTTAAGATTTAAAGAAAAGTATAAAGACAGAATAGGAGAAAGCTATATTATTCATCCAAAGAATCTGATAGTTAAGGATGATATCTTGTGTATCCCTCCATATATGGTAATGATGCTTTGAAATCCTTTAAGCGAAGATAAGGAAGATGATGACCTTGATAAAGAAGTCGATGAAAGATAAGTGCTTAGACCGTACATAAAAGAACGAAATAAGAAAGGTTTAAAGTCAGGAAGAGTCATGTCTTCCTGGCTTTTAGGTATCAAGAGTAGGGCATGAATACTTTATCAGAAGGAGAAAACCATATATCACCATCAATGAAGGGAGAGGCACAAAGAGGATCTAGCTAGAGTCATAGGAGCTAGTGATATTAATTAAGTGAAGATGCCATTTTATCCCAGATGAAAGCCAAAAAGTACAAGATACCTGCGCATAATCGGAAATAACGGCATAGTCATACCTGCGCATAATCGGATTTCATCAATAATTCCTGGTTTTCAAAGGGTTGAGTAACCACAAGACATAATCATCTCAAGAGTCACAGCAAAAAACAGCAAAAGAGTTTCAAGTATGTTGTTCCAGATCCTCAGCTTTCAGTTTCCAGATACTTTCTTGATTTAGCGATTATTCCTGCTCTGCAAAATAGTGCTCTTGGGCATAAAGATACTGTTTTTCAAATGCCAATACCGCTTCTTTACAGAAAAACAGCCGTAAAGCTTCCACCTTTCAAGGTGGAGGATGTAAGGCTGAAAAATGAATGCCTCAATTGTTATAAATCGTTATAAATGCTATAATAAATCATGGACAGACAGGTAAAGAATGAAGCCATAAA
>JALFYG010000290.1 GCA_022784805.1 Spirochaetales bacterium | reverse complement strand
TGCAAGGCAGATGATGGCACCCTTGGTGCTCTGGGCCTTGAGTCTGGAAGCAAGGAACTCCACGATTCTTTCCTTTACTTCCTTCATGCCGTAGTGGTCTTTCTCCAGCTGTTCCTTTACCTTTGTGATGGAGTAATCGGGGACAGTGTCCTCAAAGGAGAATGGGAGATCCAGAATAGTCTCGACATATACTTTGGTAAGCATATACTCGGCATTCATTGGATCAAGGTTCATCAGTTTCTGGAGTTCTCTGTCGACTGTCTCCCTGTACTCCTGAGGAAGCTGCTTAGTTGCGGCACGCTGGAAGATATCGCCCTTCTGGGGAGTAGTAGGAAGAGAGGAGTTCCCCATGACACCGTTCAGCTCCTGGGTAAGGACTCTGATCTGCTCTCTGAGAATGGCTTCCTTGTTTCTGCTCTTGACCCTGTTGATGAAGTCAGCTTTGATCTGTTCTTCCTTGTCCAGGATTTCTTTTTCTCCTGCAATATAGGAAGTGAGGTCATTTACTCTCTTCTTCGGGTCTGTGGACTCAAGAATCTCTTCCAAGAAATCCCTTGGAGCACTAACCAGGGCTGATGCTGCATACCAGCAGATGGCGTCTGCATCATTGAAGTTAGAAATATTCACTTCAGTTGCAAAGGAGAAGACCTGAGTCTTGGAAAGGGAAGTGACCAGATCCTTTAGAATTCTCACATATGGGGTGAGAACCTTGTCTGAGACCGGCTTATCTACAAAGTCAGAGAGATTAGCTAAGAGTGGCTCTGGTTCCGTGACAAGGGAATCGATGCATACTCTCTTGAGAGTAGACACAAATACATGTATGCAGTTATTTGGGAGCTTTATGAATTTGGATACTTTTGCAAGGGTACCGACTTTCTTAAGGTTTCCATCTTTTTCATCCTTCAAAACAGCGACGAATATGCCGTTGTTTTTCTCAATGGCATAGTTGATGGCCTTTGTGTCTTCGGGTCTTGCGATCATCAGTGTTGTGAAGGTTTCAGGGAAGAGAGGTCTCTCCGTCAAAGCCAACACAGGTGCTGAAGTAACGTTTATTTCTTTTTTGTTTGTGTTTTCGTTCATTCTACGTTTCCTAACAATGAATATAATAGTAAAAATTCATACTAGAAAGAAGGTGAAAAGGAAAAACGGGTAAAATAAACTTCCTCTCCATGGTTTCTTTCTTTTACCTCCATAAATCTATATCCCAAAACTGGAATTAATGTCAGAGGAAAGAAAAAGGAAAATGCATTAAAAGCCAAAGAAAAGTGTTGCATTTTGTTGCAGTCGTGTTAATCTCTAAACGTGAGGAAAGCAAAATGGAAAGCAAACTTATTGTAATAGCCATTGGTGGAAACTCATTGATCGAGGATTCCAAGCACGTAACAGTTCAGAGTCAGTATGATGCTGCAAACAAGACAGCAAAGCATATAGCACGCTTGGTGCAGGCAGGAAACAGGGTTGTAATTGCCCATGGTAATGGACCACAGGTAGGATATATTCTGAGAAGAGCAGAGCTCGCTCAGAAGCAGCTCCATACTGTTCCATTAGACTCCTGTGTTGCAGACACCCAGGGTGCAATCGGCTACCAGTTGCAGATGGCTCTTGATAACCAGATGGCTCTTGATGGTATCAAGAAGAATATCGCCACAGTAGTCACACAGGTTGAAGTAAAGGCTGATGATCCTTCCTTCCAGAAACCAACCAAGCCAATTGGATCTTTCATGACAGAAGCAGATGCCATGGAAAGAAAGGAAAAGGATGGCTGGAGTGTCGTTGAAGACGCTGGAAGAGGCTGGAGAAGAGTAGTTGCATCTCCTAAGCCAGTATCTATCATCGAGCTTGAGACCATCAGATGTCTTTTGGACAACGGTGTCATAGTCATCGCTGCTGGCGGTGGTGGAATCCCAGTTGTCAAGGATGAAAACGGATGCCTCAAGGGAATGGAAGCTGTCATCGACAAGGACCTTGCAGCTGCAATGCTTGCAAAGGATTTGAAGGCTGACATGTTTGTCATCTCTACAGCTGTACCAAAGGTATGTCTCAACTATGGTAAGAGCGATGAGAAGAAGCTTGATGTGATCTCAACAGACGAAGCAAAAGAGTACATCAAACAAGGACACTTTGCTCCAGGCTCAATGCTTCCAAAGATTCAGGCTCTTGTAGACTTTGTTGATTCAACAGGAAACGTTGGAATCGTTACAGATCCTGAGCATCTCTATGACGCTGTATATAAAGATCAAGGAACAAAGATTAAGAACTGACAAAGAAACTATTATGCCATAAGTTTTCGACAGGAAGGAGTCATGGGGGGATTTCTTCCTGTCATTTTTATTTGTCCTCAGTCAGTTCCTTGATCTCTTGTAGCTGGTGAAGGCCTCGGAGAAATAAAGCATTATGGCTGGAATAAAGACAGCAAATGAGTCCTGGATAAGTGAAGGGATAATCAGTCTCAGAATAAGCGCAATAAGAGCGACTCCCAACATAATGCTTGAGTTGATAAACAAGGCCTTATTCTTTCTCTTCTTTGATAGGGAAGAGAAGTGGAGAATAGATGATATAAGACAGAGTGGAGAGAATATCAGGTAGTTCATATTCCCCCTTGTGACGTTATGGATAGTAAAGAGCATCAAAAAGAGTAAGACAATTGATAACACTCCGAAGAACAAGTGAAGTATTCCCAAGATGGTGTCTCCTATTCTTTCCACCCATCTTTTCTTAATGAGAGGAAGAAGAGCAATTAGAGACAAAACTATTCCCATCACCCAGGACCTTGTCTTAAGGCTCCACTTCTCAGGGACAGGCTTTCTGTTCTCTGTCTCATATATTATTTCTTCTTCATTTCCTTGGTACTCTTTTATGCACTTACTGAGAGTGGAAGGAAGAAAACATGCTTCCCACATTGTCTCATTTTTATCTGTATCAGGGCCAAGAAGATAACTAATAGTCCAACAGACGGGGAATGTAGATAGAGACAAGTGTCTCTCTACTGTCTCTCTAAGTGTCTCTGGAGCTGGAGTTGTCTTTAGCTTTTCTTCAAAGTCACCATCTGTAAGCCAAGAGTAGATGTCCCTGGGCCTTGTTGCACAGTTATCTCTGAAGTAGTCATAGAGGTAAGTCCTATTCTCTTCTTTTGTGGAGTAGAGGAGGAATCTGTAGAGATTTTTCTTCTCGCTTTCATCTAACTCCAGCTTCAAGGCGGTGACGCTTCTGTCGTCGCTGATCAAGGATTCTATTCTGTACTCGCCATATGTGGCCCAAGCTTCATAGTATAGGCGGCCAAAGGCGAAGTTGATGAAGAAAGAGTCATCAAAGGTGAAGATTCCCCAGTCGTAGGCCACAGGAAACGAGGAGGGGGAAGTCATAAGAATGGCACTGTGTCCAAAGTTCTCCCAAACAAGGGACCCTGGTCCCCCTGTGATGAGATAAAACTCCATTTCGCTGTATGTGGATTTATCACTATCAGACACTTCTGTTTTTTCAAAGGATTCCAGTTCTTTGTTTATATCAAAGAGAGATGGAGCAGTCTCTGCGGCCAAGAGGCCGAAGACAAGAAAAAAGAGAAGTGACAGAACTGAGAGTTTCTTCATACAAGGAGTTTAGCACCTCCTCTTATCTTCTTCCACTCTTGGCTTCTTAAAGAAAAACTCTTCTCATTGTCTTTGTTGAGAAAGTTAATTGTGTTAAAGTAGAGTGATGGAAAGAGACTTTAAGACATTGGGGATAGTTCTGAAAAAGGATAATGCCAAGGAAAATGACGTTGTCCTCAGAATCCTTACTCCCGACAGCAGTGTCTTGGAAGTCTATGTATATGGGGTAAGAAAGAGTTCCAAGGCTGTCAGAGCCAGTGTTTTTACTGAGGGTGTTTTTTCTCTTTCGAGGCGTACTGAAAACGGTAAGATTAGTTTGAAAGATATAGATACCCTTTCTTTTCATGAAGGAATTGGTTCTGACTTGGAAAAGACGGCGTTGGCATCTCTCTTTGCAGAGATGATCATCAAAGGAAGAAGTGTGGATCCTTTTATCTACACTCTCTTCACCAGTACTTTGGATGCTTTGGAGAGTGGGGAGAGAGAGCGCTCCACCATATACTTTCTGGTCCAATACTTTCGAGCCCAGAGTCTTGGAGGAGATTGGAAGCATTGTCCGGAGTGCCAGAGCGAGTATGGAAACGAAGAGATTCTTGGTTTCTCACTCTCTTTGGGTGCCGCTGTCTGTAGTAAGTGTGATGAAATGAGCGGCGTCATCATATTGCCTCCAAATGCAAGAAAGTATCTTGCCCGAATATATGAATGCTCTTTGGAGGAGGCCTTGGATATTAAGATCAGCGATGAAATGGCAAGGCGCATTTCCCGCTATCTTATAAGGACCCTCAAGCATTCATTCCCCGCCCACCTATATGTGTTGGATACGGGGCTGATAGTGTAAGGAAATGTAAAATATATGAAAGTAAGGATTAAGAACTACGACTCATCAAGGGCAAGAGCCCTCAGCGAGCGTTTCGGCATCCCTCTTCTTGCCTCCACCATTATGGCTAGGCGTGAAATGGGAGACGAAGAAGTGATGTACTCCCTTGAGGATGATATTCTCTATCAGCATAGTCCCTTTACTGTGGATGATGTCTATACGGCTGTAGAGAGAATCCAGGAAGCCTTGGATGAAGAAGATGGAAAGGGACAGGAAAAGATTCTGATCTTCGGAGACAGGGATGTAGATGGCGTCACAAGTACAGCCATCATGATCAGAACCCTGAGAAAGCTGGGGGCAAAGAATGTGTCTTGGCGTCTTCCCCACGGAGACGAAAGCTATGGTCTCACTTCCGATGCCGTGGATGAAATTCTGGAGATGGGCGTTACTCTTGTCATAACAGTGGACAACGGTATCTCGGCCTTCGAGGAGATAAAAAGACTGGAGCTTGCAGGAGTAAGCGTAATAGTCTTGGACCATCATATTCCTGGAGAAAAACTCCCTCCAGCAGAGGCAATATTTGACCCAAAGATTGAGGGATCTGGTTATCCATTCCCACATCTCGCTGGATGCGCAGTCGCTGCAAAGCTATGTTGGGCCTTGCATTTTGCTTCGACTCCTTTATGGAACTCAACCTTGATTCTTCTTCACGCAGAGCCAGGAAACGGTACAATCAGAGTCACTGGGGCAAAATTGGAGAATCTTGTTGTCATAGACACATGCTCAGATGAGTTTATCGAAGACGGAAGAAACTCCCTCTCCACTTCCAGACTTCTTCCATTCCTTTCCTGCGGTCTACCAATAGTTGTTCTTGATAAAGACACGGAGCTATCTCTGTTGAGACGAGCCTTCGGAAAGAATGTGGATATAGCATTGGAAGACTTCAGGCCTCAGATGGAAAAGGTGATGCCAAAGACCAGAGGAAAGAGTCTCTTTGACCTTTCTGTCTACTCAAGGGCTGCAAAATATGCTTCATCAAACAAGGAAATGGAGACCTTGATATCTCTCTTCAAGTCATCGTCCATCTATTCTTTCCCTGAATTGACAAAGGGGTTTGAAGACATACAGCAATTGGAGGCCATAGGCACAATCTCAGACTTAATGCCGATGAAGGATGAAAACAGGCTTATTGTAAAGAAAGGTTTGAAGCTCATGAGCCGCAATCCTCTTCCATGCCTCCAATACCTCATTGCAAAGCAGAATCTCTTCGGTAAGCCGATATCTGCCGTTAATGTATCCTTTAAAATAGCGCCAGTCTTGAACGCTGCAGGAAGAATGGGAAAGCCAGAGGAGGCATTGGAACTCTTAATATCAGAAGACCCGGGAGTAATCGAAGACCTCTCTCTGAGACTACTTGATATGAACCAACAGAGACAGAAGAGCGAAGAAGATATCATGGAGAAAGTCTCCGTGGAAGCCGAAGAATCTCTCATTAAAAATGATGGAAAGATTATCATAGTAGATGACCCTGATGTTCCGAGAGGGCTTACAGGAAGCATCGCCAGTAGGCTTTCCAATGAAAAGAGTGTCCCTGTCATAGTAATGGCCAGCGTGGACGGAAAGGTTGTGGGAAGCATGAGATGTCGCGATCCTTGGTCTGCTAGGGAGTTTCTATCTAACTTCTCATATATCTTTGAAGACTTCGGAGGACATCGCTTCGCCGCAGGCTTCAGGCTTGAGGAAGAGAGAAAAGAAGAGCTGATCTCATCTTTCGAGGAGTATGTCTCAGCACTCCCTGAGATAGATCAGGAAGAGATTGAGATAGAAGTGGATGCTCAGATTCCGAAGGAGTTTATGAATGAAAACGTCTGGAAGACGAGGGAACTCTTTGAGCCTTTCGGTCAAGAGAATGAAGAGCTCCTCTTTTATATTCCAGATGGAGTGATAGAAGAAGCATATTGTGTCTCCAATAATCCGAAGTACATGCGTTTCACCATCCGTTATGGGGAGAATTCATGGCCATCAGTATGGTGGGAGGCAAGGAGAAATGCAGAATTCACCATAGGGCGCCACGTCTCCCTTGTGTTTTCTCCTGAAACCAACTGGTGGAAAGGAGTGGGAAAAATGCAGATGCACATTAAGGAGATGGAACCACTCTAATTAGAAAAAACGTTGTGATTTACGCAACTTTCTTTCTTAAAACCTTTGATTTCTGTTGTTTTCAAAGAAAAAATTTGACATCTTACAAAAGCAGTGTGATACTCTAAACAAACCCGCAAATACGGGTAAAAGGAGTATCCAATGCTTATTCTTATAGCAGATGTATTTGACAAATCACTTCCTGGCAAACTTGAAGTTTTTGGGGAAGTCACAACAGATATCGAAAGACTTGGTGAAGCTGATGTCGTTTTGATTCGCAGTAAGACAAAAGCAACAAAAGAATATATCGACAGAGCCAAGAACATGAAGCTCATTATCCGCGGTGGCGTCGGTATGGATAACATTGATATCCCTTACTGCAAGGAAAAGGGCATCGTTGCTACAAACACACCTAAGTCATCTGCTGTTGCTGTTGCAGAGCTTGCTTTCTGTCTCATGCTCAGCACACCAAATAACCTCTGCTTCTATGACAGCACAATGAAGAACGGAGAGTGGGCTAAGAAGACAAAGAGACACGAGCTTTATGGAAAGACACTCTGTCTTTTGGGAATCGGAAACATCGCAAGAAAGGTCGCTGAAAGAGCACACGCTTTCGGAATGAAGGTTGTTGCTTATGATAAGTATGTAGAGAAGTCAGATCTTGCTGAGATGATGAGCCTTGAAGATGCAGTAAAGGATGCTGACTACATCTCAATGCACCTTCCATATACACCAGAAACAGACAAGATGGTCAACAAGGAACTCATCGCAAAGATGACAAAGAAGCCTGTAATCATCAACACAGGACGCGGAAAGTGTGTCAACGAAGCTGATGTTGCCGAGGCTCTCAAGAATGGAGATCTCTCTTGGTTCTGCACAGACGTATACTCATCCGAGCCTCCAGTAAGAGAAGAGAATCCTCTCTTTGGATGCACAAACGTCACATTTACTCCTCATGTCGGAGCAAACAGTGAAGAGAACCTTCTCAGAATCGGAGAAGAAGTCATTGATACAATCGCCAAATATCACAAGGAAGGTTTGGTCTGATCTCTAGGGGGGAGTCATGGCAAAAAAGATTGATGACACCAATAAGGCAATAATCAGGCTTCTTCGTGATGGAAGGAAACCATATTCCGTCATAGCAGAAGAGTTGGGGATAACCGAGAATACTGTAAGAAGCAGGGCAAATAAGCTTCTTGAAGATGGAGTCTTGAGAATTACAGGCATGGTGGATCCTGAAAATGTGCCTGGCCTTCAGATGATCTACATGGGAGTCAAACTCTCAACAATGGAACTTCAGAAAAAGGCCAAGGAGTTCATGAATCTCAGAGGCGTGGTCTCTGTCTCCATTGTAACTGGTCGTTATGACTTAATTGTGGAGCTGGTTCTGTCAGAAGATGAAGACCTCTCACTTCTGCAGTTCTTCTCTCAGGAGCTGACAAAGCTCACTGAGGTATTGGAGGTTGAGACTTACGTTGTCTATAAGTCTCATGAACTCTTAGTTCCATATATTCTTTGAAACTTAGGTCCGGCGATGCCGGGCCTTTTGTGTAGTTTGGAAAGTTTTACTTTCAATCCATCTATATTCGTTGGCGTCTCCTTGGTTTTTCAGCTATGATATAAAAAAAGATATTTAAAGGAGAGCAGAATATGGCATCCCTTGAAACCAAATATTTGGGTCTTACCCTTAAAAGCCCCGTCATTATTGGATCTAGTCCTTTGACACAGAACGTGGTGTCACTTGAGAAGTGCGAAGAAGCTGGAGCTGGAGCAGTTGTCCTTAAGTCCATCTTCGAAGAGCAGATTGAGAGTAAAGTCAGCGCAGAAGTCGAGGCTAATGACGAATTCTTGAATTTCTCATCCGCCCACAATGTATATCAGAGAGCTGCAACAGACTTCTATATCGATAAGTATATCAAACTCCTTACATCTGCCAAGAAAGAGCTGAGCATTCCTGTAATTGCATCAGTATGCTGCAAGAGCCTTTCTTCCTGGGCTGAATATGCAAAGAGATTTGAGGAGAACGGTGCAGACGCCATCGAGCTTAACTACTATCCAATAACTTCTGATGCAAAAGTAGATGGAAAGAAAGTGGATGAAGAGTTCTTCTCATTCATCGAGTTTGCAAGAAAGAATATCTCTTGTCCTCTTGCTATCAAGATGGGAAGTAAGTATTCAGCCCTTGCCCACAAGATCAAGGCCATCGACAAGGCAGGAATCGAAGGCGTAGTCCTTTTTAACAGAACATTCCGCCCAGACGTGGATATTGAGACCATGAAGATCGTTGATGGTTGTCCTACTTCCTGTGGCAATGACTATACAGATTCTTTGAGATGGACAGCTCTTATGAGCGGAGAAGTAAAGATGGATATCTGTGCAAACACAGGAATCCATACTTCAGAGACAGCCATCAAGATGCTTCTTGCAGGTGCAAAAGCCTTTGAAGTCGCTTCTCTTCCAATAAAGGAAGGCTTCGGATCCATTACACGCCTTAACAATGAGATCAAGGCCTGGATGGAGAAACATAACTTTGAATCCATTTCCGATTTCTGCGGAAAATTGGCTCAGGAGGAGAACTCCGAAGGTTATAAGTGGGAGAGAACCCAGTTCTTGAAGATTATCAGCAGGGATTAACATGGACAGAAAAAAGTACGAAGACATAGAGCCATACAGAGGGGAGCGATTCGAGAAGGCAAAGGCCAACTTGATGAGCAAGAAGGAGTTTATAGGCGCCTTTGCCTATATGCTCAGCGGCGACTTCTCTACTGTAGCGCCAATGGTAAATGCTATCGAGAGTGCACTTGTGGATGTGCACTCTTATGATGATTTCCAGCATAAAGTTACGGCGGGATACTTTATCCCAGCCATTCTCGATAAAACGACTACAGGTTTCTCCGTATCCGGAGGAGATAGCCTAGATAAAAATAAGGGATATCTCTTTATCTCAAACCACAGGGACATCATTCTTGACTGTACTCTCTTGGATTATGCCTTGAAGGTAAAGAATCTGCCTCTCTGTGAAATGGCTGTAGGTGACAACTTGATGGTCAATCAGATGGTTGAGGATCTTTTCCGCATGAATGGAGGAATCATCATTAAACGTAACCTTCCTATGAGGGAAAAGTATTTGGAATCCATCAGAATCAGTGAATACTTTGTTGAGACTGTATCTGAAGAGAACAAGTCCATCTGGGTCGCCCAGAAGTCAGGAAGAAGCAAAGACGGCAAGGATTTGACTCAGTCTGCTATCATCAAGATGCTTTATCTCTCAAAGAAGAGAGAGGGTTATTCTTTCTCAGAATTGATGAAGAAGTGTAACATCGTTCCTGTCGCCATCAGTTACCAGTACGACCCTAACGACATCAATAAGGGTAGGGAAGAGGTTACCAAGGAACATAATGATGGTAAGTATGAAAAGAAGAAGTACGAAGACCTTATCAGCATGGTGAAGGGCTTAAGATGCCAGAAGGGTAATGTCCACGTTGCCATCGGTGAGCCTCTTACAGGTGAATACAATACTCCTGAAGAAGTGGCTGAAGCTATCGACCGTCAGATTCACCTTAACTACCGTCTCTTTGACACCAACTATCTTGCTTATGATGTGTTGGAAGGTGGAGACATGTTTAAGGATCAGTATGCTTCTCTCAATAAAGATGAGTTCTTATCAAGATTCTCACACCTTTCAGAGGATGTAAGAAGCTTCGTTCTCAACACTTATGCAAACCCTGTTAGAATGATGCTCCAAGCAAAGAACGGACAATGAGAAGACTATTTATAACTCTTCTAATTATTTCACTCTTATTTATCTCTTGCTCCCGCAGCTCCTTTACGGTGTCGGGAGTAGGTTTTGATAAAAGTGAAGATAACTTAATTCTGAAAGCATACCTTGACCAAGGGGATGAGGATGAAAAATACTCCTTCATCCTCACTTCTCCTGACAAGGACTTGGTTTGGAAAGGGGATTTTACTTCAAATAAGACCAAGCTTACTTCAGAGCCTCTTTTGATTACTCCCGGCGCATCTATGCCGGAAGGGGAGTATAGTGTTGTGATTCACTCTACAAATGGCTCAGAGATAACAGATACAGTCGCCCTATAATCACTTGGTTCTGCCCACCATTTCCTTTAGGCTTTGTTTTGTAATCTTTACAAGGAAGGTTCTTCCATGAGGGCAGCATGGCTCCTCCATCTGGAATACTTTTTCCAGAATAGACATAGCAGCCCACTTGTCGACTTTGTCACCCATCTTGATGGCCTTGCGACATGCCATCACAGCAAATAGCTCTTGCTCCAACTCATGCTCATCGCTTTTGGCGTTGGTGATAAAATCTACTATCTCTTTCTCGATTCCTCTGCAGACAGCTGGAATGGCGTCGATTTCCCACTCTCCCTTCTTATCTTTCAATAGGGATATTCCTAGCTTTGTATAGACATAGGAGTTCCTGTCAAGAAAGTCATCAGTGATATCATCAACTTCAATCTTTATTGGTACCAATAGCTGCTGCACAGTATTTAGTGATAACAGCTCATCGTAGAGTATCCTCTCATGGGCAGCATGTTGGTCCACGAGGTATAAGGAATCACCTTTCTGGCAAATAAGAAAGAGGTCGAAGGCTTGTCCGATGTAGATTATTTCGTCTTCATCAACGCTTTTCTTCTCTTCCTTGATGGCGGACTCAGTCTTTGCCTTTTCCCTTATAGCCTTAAGCTCTTTTGCTTTCTTAAGCCAATCAGGATCTTTCGGAGTATAGTGGGAAGACCTGTCCTCAAAATTTTCTATTTTTTCTTCCCTCCCGTGGTTATATATGACAGGTTTTTCTTCTTTCTTTTCTTCTATTGGAGAAGATTGTTGCGGTGTGAAAGTGCCATAATACTTTGTCTTTGCGCCATTTTCCCAACGCTCTGCGTCATCAAGATAGAACTGTCTTACACTCTTTATTTCAGGTATCTTTCTCTCGATTCCTCTTTTGATCATTGTCGAGAGGGTGTGATGGATATCTGCCTTGTTTCTTATCTTTACTTCTTTCTTTGCCGGGTGGATATTGAAGTCCACCATTTCGCTTTTGTCATTGATGAAGACGCAGGCATAAGGATAGCTTCCACCAGGAAGGAGTTCTCCATAGCCGTAAATCACGGCCTGTACCATTGAAAACTCTTCAACAGGACGGGAGTTAACATAGATTCTTATTTCCTTTTTATCTGAGCGTTTTACAGCAGAAGTACCTGCAACCACTGTGATGGAGTAGTCTTCTTCCTTCTCTTCCAACATGGTGACGTCAGCAGATGATATTCCATATTCACGCCACAGCATCATTACTCTCTCTTTGTAATCTGCAGCCTTAGGCCACTGCATTCTTGTGGCACCATCTACCTTTAGAGTGAAACGGACATTTGGAAAGGCCAGAGCCTTTGAAGAGAGAAGGGTACGGCATAGATTTGATTCTGTGCTGGCTCTCTTTAAGAAGCTTCTGCGGGCAGGAATATCCAGAAATAGATCTTCTGAGGTACAGATGGTTCCTTTTTCTGGGCCTGTTTCCCTCACTGGATATCGCTTGCCGTTATCGATGACAAGTGTAGAAGCATTCTTCTCTTCGCTGTCAAAGGAAGATATAGTAAGCTTTGATACAGAAGAGATGGAGTAGAGGGCCTCGCCTCTGAAGCCAAGGGTATTTATTTCATATAAATCATCTGGCTTATGAATCTTACTAGTTGCATGGCGGGTGGCGATGAGAGATAAGTCCTCCCTATTGATACCCTTTCCATTGTCCTGGACTTCCAGTTTATCGATTCCGCCACCTTCTATGATGACGGTGATGTCATCGGAACCGGCATCCAAAGAGTTGTCGAGAAATTCACGAAGGACAGACTGTGGCCTTTCAATGACTTCTCCTGCAGCAATACGTGAGGAAAGAAGGGGATCAAGAAGGTTAATTCTTCCCATTAGTTTCCACTCTCGCTATCGTAGAGCTCCTGTGTAACGGAAATGGAAGTGAAGGTTGTGTCTACGATTGTCTGGACTAGGTTATCGAGGATGACTGGAGTATCAGGATCGTTGATGACTTCACCTTCTTTCTTGATAAAAATTGGAGCATCAGGAGTTCCTGTCATCTTCTGCTCTGTGATAGAGAGGATAGGAGCATCAGGTGAGCCAGTGAGATAGGAGTAGACTTCATCTGTAAATACAGGTGTAAGGACATAGAGAGGAACATCCAAGTATCTCTTTGTTTCGTCTACTGTAATCTTCTTGCCCTTGATGTAGTCATATCCTTCATTATAGGAGAGGGTGGTATATGTGCCTCTGATAGAATCGTAGAGCTCAATGTCTGGAGATGAGAAGTTATATGCCTTCTCTTCTTTATCGAGGGAAATAAAATGATATTCACCTTTATCCATTAGGCTTGTCTTTGTTGTAGGTGTAAAGACAGAGACTTCTCTTTCTCCCTTTGACACTACAGTTGCAGTACCATATACAAGGTACACAATAAGGCCATCTTCATCTTTAATCGCCGCCAAAGAGTTCTCGCCCAATACAAGAGAGAAAGAACTTCCTTCAGCTTTTGCCTTCTCGTCACCTGTTGCAAGAACAACACCTGTTCCTTCTATGTCAACGCTGGTTCTTCTGATAGTCCTGCTATCAGAGCCAACCAAAGCATAACGACCAGAGAAAGATATAGTATTGGAAGCGAAGATAATCGCTCCAGCAAGTATTAACATAATAACGGCGGTAAGTCTTTTCATAGCGACCTCTACAATAATATTAGCACATAGATGCTTTGATGTTCCATGAGTTTATTATCACATCTCCCCATTATTTGTTGTGTCTGTAACGGAATCATCACTATCTTTTTCCAAAAGATTGTAGGAAAAAGTGTGGGCGGAATAGATGTGTTCCCTTGTTAGCTTATCTATATGACATAGCTCCTTCACCACAGGCTTCAGTTTTGACCTGATGTTTGTCTGGTCATAGGGGCAGACTGGCTTCACAACAGGTATGTCATAGACTTCCTTAAGTCTCTCCGTCACGTTCTCTTTTATCTCAATCATTGGCCTAATGATGTGCATTTTTCCATCAAAGAACTCCTGCACAGGAAGCATTGTGGAGAACTTTCCTCTGAAGCAGAGGTTCATCATTGTGGTCTCCACCAAGTCATCCAAGTGGTGGCCCATGGCAATGAGCTTCTCTTCGTGTTCATCAGCCCACTGGAAGAGAATGCGTCTTCTATTTCTTGAGCAGAGATAGCAGTTAAATTCGCCTTTGAATGACTCCGGGTATTGCTTCTCGTCAACTATTGTCAGATCGATGTCCAAGTCTTTGAAGTAAGTCTTCAGCTTCTCCCTGTATTCCGGGTCTATTGGGTGCTCAATCCAATCGATCATGACAGCTTCAAGGTTATAAGATACAGGGAGCCATTTTCGCCTTAGGGAAAGAGCTAAAGCCAAGGCAAGGGAGTCCTTGCCGCCACTGGCAGCAATAAGGATAGTGTCTCCGGATTTGATCATTCCATATTTATTTATAGCTTTTCCCACACCCTTTATAAATCTCATTACCCAAGGAGGGATTTCACCATCGATTAAAGTGCGATAGCTAATTTTTTCCTCAGCCATGAATTATTTCTCCCATTGCTCTCCAAGCGTCTTCCTCACTTATATAGGAAGGGGTATATAAGGCCACCTTTCTCAGACTCTTCTGAAAGAGGGAAGACACCTTTCCAGAGAAGATCATATCGCTGTCATTTATGTCCTCGACTTTTCCGTTTTCATTAAGGACAGAGATATGAGTCTCAAAGCTTATTGGCTCAGGAATGTCGATGATTACTTCCCACTTCCTTAAGTTAGGATAGTCATTTAAAAGAGATTTCCATATTCTCTCTTCCATCTCCTCCCTGTCTTCAAGCTTCCTTCCCTTGGTCTCGATTACTCCTGAGCTATCATAATCCTTGAAGGCTTTTCTTTCAAAGAGATGATTGTGCTCAACTTCTTCGACCATCTTCAGGGCCTCGCACTTATCTTTTCGACTGGAAAGGAGAAGAACAAACTCATTGTCATCAATTCCATAGAGTTCATCAAAGGAGATGAGGTCCTCCTTGAGGGCTGTCATAAGAGCCTTCTTGATCATGGCTGTGGCGCTTCTTACTCCCTTATGCCAATAGAGTGTCCTATACATCATATATTTTGAGAACAAAATCTGCTCTACGCTACTTATGGCAGCCTTATCAATGCAGAGGCGGGAATCATGGTAGGAGAGGGATGAGATGATGAAGTCTGTATCCTGCTTACCATAAGGAACACCGGCAAAGAAACCGTCACGAGAGAGATAATCAAGCTTATCTGGGTCAAGGGTTCCTGAGAGGACATTTCTATAGAAGAGAGTCTCTTCATCGGAAGAGAGAAGATCCTTATCTATGATGGCTGCAGTCATTGCCTTGTCTGCCCCTGTATTCTCTATAGCTTTTCCCAACTCTTCTCTCTCCAATATCATTTCACCAGCCAGTTCTTCATGGTCCCTGATTGCCAGTTCCTTCAAGGAATGGGCATATGGAAAGTGACCTATGTCATGGAGAAGGCAAGCGACCAGGAAACTCATCATTCCCTTTTCTGTGAAAGGTAAGTCCTCTGATTTCTTTGAGAGGGAAAGAAGGATCTGGCGGCCTAGATGATAGACGCCTATTGAGTGGCTGAGCCTTGTGTGGACTGAGCCAGGGTATATATGGTAGCTGGGGCCGTTTTGTTTTATTCTAGCCAGTTTCTGTACATCATCCACTTCCATCAATGCCTTGATTTCTTTGGTCATTGGGATATTCTGCCAAAGTGGATCTTTGACAGTGTGTACAAAACCTTCATTGAGTATGTTTTGAGCTTTGGTTTTTTCCATAGGAACATAAATATAGCACAGGTGGAGAAAACCCAAAAGAAGATGGAGCAAAAAGAACCCAATATAAAAGAATATGACACTTAATGTTCTGAGAGTGCGTTGCAAAATATGAGAAAGACACAAATAATTGGAGTATGAAACGAACTCTCACTATTTTGACTCTTTTATTCTCTCTTTCCCTTTTGTTCTCTGCCGTTGTGCCAGAGAGCTCAAAGGTTGGGAAGGTTTCTGTCGAGATAAAAGAGGGAAGTGTAGAAGAGTTTGTACTTTCCGCCATGAAAGAGGAGTTTTCCCTATCTTGGATAGAGAAATACTCTGATTCCAGTGACGCCTTTCTTGCCGCTTATTCTCCACTTCTGTCTTCTCTTCTTCCAATGGAGAATCTGATTCTTGGAGAATATGATGGAAACGGTATATCCCTATACTCCCAGGATAGTGGTGACCACCTCTATCTAATAATAAAGGAGGGCAAAATAGTCGCCCTCCAAAAGAAGTAAAATATTAAGTTTTACTTTATAAGCTCTTCCAATTCTGTGATAAGAGAATCGAAATACTTTGCAGTTGCCTTTACTGCGTCTGGCTTTGACATGTCTACGCCTGCAACTCTCAAAGCCTCTAATGGGTATCTGGAACCACCGGACTTAAGGAATGTGAGATAGTCATTTCTCTCTTCCTCTCCACCGTTTACGACTCTTTCTGAGAGGGCGATGGATGCTGCGATTCCTGTTGCATACTTATAAACATAGAATGCTCTATAGAAGTGAGGGATTCTCAATCCTTCCATGTCGGAGTTAGCCTCGAACTCTACCTGTGGTCCGAAGTATGCTTCGAGAAGCTTTCTGTATGTTTCTCTGAAGAATGTTACGTTGATAGGATTTCCCTTTTCAGCCTCTTCATGGACAAGGAGTTCGAATTCAGCGAACATTGTCTGTCTGAAGAATGTAGCTACAAGGTTATCGAGCTGCTGGGCTACAAGGAATGCCTTCTCACCCTTATCTTCTGTGTGAGAAAGAAGATACTTCATCAAGAGGTTCTCATTGAATGTGGATGCGACTTCTGCTTCGAAGATAGTGTAGTTGTAGCAAGGGAATGGATTGTTCTTTGCAGAGAAATATGAGTGCATTGAGTGTCCACCCTCGTGGATAAGTGTAAATACACTGTTGATTACATCTTCTTCATAGTTTGTGAGAATGTATGGGTTACCTGTGAAGCATCCAGCACTGAAAGCACCGCTTCTCTTTCCTTTGTTCTCATATCTATCGACCCATCTGTCTTCCAAGAGCCCCTTGCAGAGGATGTCTGAGTAGTCTTTTCCCAGTGGCATGACAGCTTCTCTGATGATATCCACTGCCTCTTCATATGTGTGCTTGCTGTTTACAGCAGGGACTACTGGAACATAGACATCCCAGTGCTTAAGCTTATCTTTTCCAAGAAGCTTTGCTCTGAGAGCATAGTAGCGATGAAGGGAAGGGAATGCATCGTGGACGGATGCGATAAGGTTTCTATAGACTTCCTCTGGAACGTTGTCTGGGAAGAGGGCTCTGTCCAAAGATGACTTATATCCACGAGCCTTGGATGAGAAAATGTCGTTCTTTACACTTCCCTCATAGAGGCGGGCGATAATGTGCTGGTGTGACTCAAACTCTTTGTAGTAAGCCTTATATGCCTTTTCTCTCTTGCTTTCGTCTGGATTATGGAGGAACTTTGACCATGTGGAGTGGGTGAGCTTTTCTCCGTCTACTTCTCCGAAATCAAGGTCGATGTTGTTGATATCCATAAATGCCTGATGATAGCCTGAGGCATTTGCTCCATAGAGGCTCATGATTCTTTCTTCTTTGTCAGAAAGAACATGGTCTTTCATTCTTCTTGCCTTGTTGATATAGACACGGTATGGTGCAAATCTTTCTTCCTTGAGCCACTCCTGGATCTTTTCTTCCTCGATTGCCATCAATTCTGGATCCATCCAGCTTGTCTTTTCGTTGAACTCGCTTTCAGCCATATCAGCAATGCCAGCTCTGTTGATGACTTCAGGGTTTGAAGAGTCTGCGCTATACATCAAGAAAGCCCAGCTTTCAAGTCTTTCTCCCTCCTGAAGCAGGGTGAAGAGCTTTGTAAGGGCAGCGTAAAGGGAGTCTGAGCTTTCTCCAAGTCTTCCCTTATATTCCTCCAGCTCTCCTAGTCTTCCTCTGAGGGCAGCCATATCTTTGTCCCAAGCTTCAGGAGATTGGGTGAGGGCAGACAGATCCCAAGTGTCATTTGTCTTTTGCTCTTTTCTTTCAATCATTTTTCTATTTCCTTTTTAATCAAATCATACATAACTCTTGCAGCCTTTCCCCTATGGGAGTATTTGCCTTTCTCTCCCTTTTCCAGGTCTGCAACTATTCTTCCGGCTTCATCGGAGAAGAAGACAGGATCGTAGCCAAAGCCTTCAGTGCCTTCGCTTGGAGAAAGAGCTATCTTTCCCTTTGCCTCTTCCTGAATCACATAGATTCGGGTAGGGGAGAGATACAAGCAGAGGGCGCATGTGAAGTAGGCCTCCCTATCTTCCACTCCCTCCATCTCTTCCAGGAGGAGCATATACTTTTCCCTACTGTTCAGCTTTTTCTCTTCTGTGTCTCCAAATCTTGCAGTATGTATTCCCGGCCCCCAATTCAAGGCTTTTACACAGAGTCCTGAGTCATCTGAGAGTACAGGTGCCTTTACGATATCATAAAGCGCTTTTGCTTTGATGATTGCGTTTTCAACAAAAGAAGAACCGTTTTCGTCGGGATCAAAGAATATCCCTTCATCTTTTGGAAGGGTGAGAGTGATCTCTCCTCCCAATAGATTCTCCATTTCCATTTTCTTGTGAAGATTTCCAGATGCAAAATATAGCTTCATGGAAATAGTATGAAACAAAAAGCCCAAAAAAGGAACACACTTAACTGTTGGCAATTAACTCAAGGATTGTTGCTGTGTCTTTTATCGCCACGGTAATTGTCGAGCGTGATAACCCAAGAATGTTTGAGATGGTTGTTCTGGACATACCCTGGGAAGCTCTTCTCAACTCTCTTACATTCTTCTTATGAAGCAAGACCTGTGTCTGGTAGTGGTCTCTGAGTTTCTTTTTCTTTTCCTCATCGTGTTCAATGGTTATGTTGGCTTCCAGTTTTGCCATCATTCGCCAATGTTTGCTGGCTCTGGATTGGATTTCCCTTATTTTGTCTTCTTGGTATCCCAAGGCTTCATTTTTCAAGTCAAAGAATCTGATGATGGCATTCTCGTCTGTCTTCATGACTCTTGCTATGTCATAGGAATCGAAGCCCTCAGCTTTTCTTGGAAGAGTAAGAATAAAGATCAAGAATCTCTTTCTGACTGTTGGGGAGATATCCAGGAACTTTCTTAGTCTCGCCTCCATTCTATTGTAGACTGGATAGTCGAGGACGTTCTTGTTCTTTGAAATGAAGTTTATTATCTCTTTTAGGTCCATCTCCGAGTAGACATTCAATGGCTCTCTTATTATATGGACTTTTTCTTTTTGTTTAATGTCCAGAAAATCTATCTCATTATAGTTTCTGGCATTGAGTGCGGCTTCCTCCTGGAAAAAGGCGTTTTCCCAAAGTGTCTTCTGATAGTTCTTCTGCTTTATTCTCCTATATCTATATTGGCAGAGCTGCTTTATATAATGGTTGAAGGTGGCGGTTGACACCTTATATGAAGAGATGATTTTATCCAGCTCCTCCTCCATGTCTAAGAATATTGTTGCTGATTCATCGGGAGAAAGATGGAGGAGTTCTCTCGATACTTTGTATATAATAATCTTTGTCCTGTTTCTTATTTCATCTTTCTTCTTTTCATCTATATCCCCTTTGTTTCCGTTGTTAAAGTTAAGTACAGTCCTACTGAATTTTTCATCTTCCTCTTTAGATAAATAGTCTTTTTCCATTGAAAAACCTCCACCTTTCTTTATTCAAAATCAGTGCCTTAGATGGAGGTTTGTTATTAATAGTGTAAATTTATATCGTAATTATTATCTTTGTTGGTGAAATCTATATTTGTTCTTTTGCAGATAGATGATGCCTTATTTAAGAAATGAAAGGGAAAGGAGGTAGATAATGATTCAAAAATATATCCCGGTCTCCCGGGATAAAGTGTCATTTCACCTCAAGTAAGAGATTGTTTTCTCCATAGACCTTTGGAACCGTACCCATAAGTACGTTGTCCTTGTCCACTACGACTTCCTTTACTCCAGGAATGGATGGAACGTCGTAAGAGATGGAAAGCATCAGATTCTCAACAATGGATCTGAGACCTCTGGCTCCTGTCTTCTGCTCATAAGACTTCTCAGCGATTGCATTTATTGCATCATCTGTGAATCTAAGTTTAATGCCGTCAAGAGAGAAGGAAGTTTCATACTGTCTGATGATGGAGTTCTTAGGCTCAGTGAGGATTCTTACAAGATCAGCCTGTGTAAGGTTCTCAAGAGTTGTATGGATAGGAAGTCTTCCGATGAACTCTGGGATCAAACCGAACTTAACGAGGTCATCTGGATGAAGCTCTTTGTAGAGAGCACCCAAATCCTTTTCTGTCTTATCTTTGACCTCAGCACCAAAACCCATGCTAGAGACAGCTGTTCTCTTTTCGATGACCTTGTCCAAGCCAACAAAAGCTCCACCGCAGATAAATAGAATGTTTGAAGTATCGATCTTCAACATCTCCTGATTAGGATGCTTTCTTCCTCCCTGAGGAGGGACGGAGGCTGTGGTGCCTTCGATGATCTTTAAGAGAGCCTGCTGAACACCTTCACCGGAGACATCTCTAGTGATGGAGACGTTTTCTCCCTTCTTTGCAATCTTATCGATTTCGTCGATGAAGATAATGCCTTTTTCAGCCTTGGCTATATCGTAGTCTGCAGCTTCAATAAGCTTCAGAAGGATGTTCTCTACGTCTTCACCAACGTATCCTGCCTCTGTAAGGGTAGTGGCATCGGCAATGGCAAAAGGAACATTAAGTTTCTTTGCAAGAGTTCTTGCCAACAGTGTCTTACCGGTTCCGGTAGGACCGATGATGAGAATGTTGGATTTATCAAGCTCGACGCCGATATCTTTGATCTTTTCCTGATACTTGATTCTCTTGTAGTGGTTGTAGACAGCGACGGAAAGAACTCTCTTTGCAGAATCTTGTCCGATTACATACTGGTCAAGATACTTCTTGATTTCTTCCGGTGTAGGTATTTCAAGATCCTCAAATTCATCGCTGCCTTGACTTGCCCCCTGTTCCTTGAGAATGTCGGAACAAGTCTTGATGCAGCTTTCACAGATACAGACACCAGGTCCGTTGACCATTCTGACTGTACCGTCATTTGGGCGTCCGCAGAATGAACAGTATTTAGAGTTTCTAGCCATCTTTCCTTCTCATTACCTTATCTGCAATTCCATAGGCTACAGCTTCTTCTGCATCCATGAAAAAGTCTCTTTCGATATCTTTTGTCACTTCCTCAACTGTCTTTCCTGTATGCTGGGAAAGGATGGACACTGTAATCTTCTTGATTCTCTGCATCTCTTTGTTAGTTACGAGAATATCAGTAGACTGTCCTTCCGCTCCGCCTGAAGGCTGATGAATCATGACTCTGGAATAGGGGAGGACAAATCTGGATCCTTTTTCTCCACCTGCAAGAAGCAAAGCAGCCATTGAACATGCCTGTCCGATACAAATGGTTGTTACAGGGCAGGATATGTACTGCATTGTGTCATAGATTGCCAGTCCGGCAGTTACGCTGCCGCCAGGAGAGTTGATATAGAGGTTGACATCCTTTTTAGGGTTTTCGCTTTCAAGAAAGATAAGCTGAGCCACGACCAAGTCAGCCATGGCGTCGTTAATCTCTCCATCAACAAAGATGATTCTGTCTTTTAAGAGACGGGAAAAGATGTCGTAGGTACGTTCCCCTGTTCCGGATTGCTCCAGAACATAGGGGACATATGTGTTCATTTTAGGATTAGACAAATCTTACTCCTCACTTGGGTTCATGAATGCTTCGTAGCTTACAGCCTCGCCTTCCTTGAATGTGTTGTTTGCAAGAAGGAAAGGAACTGTTTCAGCATACTGCATTTCATCTTTGATTGCTGACTTCAAGTAATCCTTCTGCTCTGGGCTGTAGGAATCCTTGATTTCTTCGTTGCACTTTTCTTCGTAAGCCTTTTCGTCGACCTGGAAGTCTTCCTTCTTTCTGATTGCATCGAGGATCATCTGCTTCTTGAGGTCTTCAACGATGGAATCCTTCCAACCTGCAATGAGAGCTTCCTTGCTGCTTCCCTGAACCTGGAGGTAAGAGACGAACTGTTCCTCAGGAATGCCCATCTGTCTTACAAAATTCTGCCAGGAATTCTCGCCTTCGTAGTCGATCATGCTCTGAGGGATGGAGATGACAGTATTTGCAGCGATAGCGTTGACGATTGAGTTAGCCTTGATGTTCTTCTGAGCTTCATCAAGTCTGCTCTGGAAATCTGCCTTGATACCAGCCTTGAGGTCGTCGACTGTCTTATACTCGTCCTTGATGTCCTGAGCAAAGTCGTCGTCAACTTCAGGAATGTCGCGATACTTGACTTCGTTGACCATGACGCGGATCTTGAGAGTCTTGCCCTTGAGGGTTTCGTTTTTCTCATCGTCGCCATATGTCTTGTCAAATATCTTCTCTTCGCCAGCAACCATGCCGATGATGTCGGAGTCAATCTTGTACTGGTTGTATCCGCTTCCGACTGTGAATGTGAAGTCTGTGTTCTCAGAGCCTTCGATCACATTGCCTTCAGCATCAAGTTCTGCAACGTCAACCTTGACGATGTCGCCATCTGCAACGGCTCCATCCTTTCTCAAGACCATTGCATTCTGTTCCTGGAGTCTCTTGATCTCCTTCTCGACATCTTCGTCTGTGACTTCACCCTTCTTGACCTCAACCTCAAGTCCTGTGTACTGAGGAAGATCGAACTTTGGATAGATGTCATACTTGACAGTGAAAGTGATGTCAGTGTCCTTCTTGAAAGGAAGCAGAGTCTCCTCATCCTGGAGTTCAGGTACAGAGTAAGGGAGAGGTCTCTGGCTCTCATCGAGAGTTTCGATGGTCTCTTTCAGGTTCTCTTCCATGCAGTCGAATGTAGATTCTTCTCTGATTCCCTGGCCGTACTTTCTTTCGATGACAGATGTAGGTACATGACCCTTTCTGAAGCCTGGCATTTCAATTGTCTTGGCATATTTGTTGAGTCTTGCCTGATATGCCTTCTCGATAGTAGCTGCATCAACTGTAAGTGTAAGTGATGCCTGACTGTTTTCCAGTTCCTTAACGTTCTTCTCGGTTACCATCTTTGGTCTCCCTTAATGATTTTTTGTTCTAAAATAACTCGCCGTAGCAGCTAATAAATATATACGGTTTTCCATATCTTTGTATATAGGTGCACTTTAGCCGACCACACAAGGAAAAATAAACGTTCTTGAAAAAAAAGGCAAATACTTTATATTTTTCATTCACTAGGACATTATCTGACCTACTAACTGTGCAACACTGTAGTCATAGGAGAATGATTATGGCTACAGTGTACGAAATGGCAAAAGAGGCAAGGAACGATAAAAGAAAGGAAAACGAATTCATTAAGATGATGGAGCCAAAAGTAAAGAAAGTGGCTGGGAAATTCATCGACTCCGTCAAAGGGGCCTCAGAGTATAGGGATGATATTGAGAATGCAGCGAGAATAGGCATCCATAAAGCATTGATGCGTTTTGATTTCACTTATTCTGGCTTCAACGCATTCATGGAAAGAGCCATGGATATGGAAATTAGATCTTTCCTCTCCGATAGTCTCAGGACTATACGTATTCCAAAACATATGATCGAATCCATCAGAAAATATAGAAACGGAGATATAGAGTATCTTTCCCTGGAAAAAATTAAGAAGATCGAGGATGCAATGAAGAGGGAAGAGTGCATCTCTCTCGATGCTTCTTACTCTCAAGAAGAGGATGGCAACTCTCTCACCGACACCATCGCTTCCTCAGTATTTGTTGAAGACGAATATGACAAGAGGGAATCCGAGCTTATTCTGGAGAAAGCCATGAGCTCTCTCAATAAGGATGAGATCTATGTAATCGCCGCATGCTACGGAGTCCTGAACCAGCCGAAGAAGAATGCCAAGGCAGTTGCCGCGGAACTTGGCGTCAGCGTCGGAACAATCGCACAGAGAAAGAGAAATGGCATCAGAAAACTAAAATCCTACCTCCTTGCAGGTTGAAAGTATTGTAGACCATCGGGAAATAAGAAAGTATCCTAGAGCCATGTGGAGATTTCTGGCTCTTATTACTGCTATTTCTCTTTTGACTCTGTCTTCCTGCGCGACAGTAGGAGGCAATGAAGAAAAAGAGAGTGTATCTGTTGAAAGAGAGAGGGCTGCTATTGAGCTTCTCTCTTTAGATATGTTTTCATCCCTTTCATCTTTTTCTTTCGATTCCGAGATACTTTCAGAGGCTCTTCCTTCTTCTTTTTCCATCTATGAAGAGTATGTGCCTTCCTATGATACTTTGACAGAGAAGTATTTGTCTGATGTGGCCAAAGTGGCCACAGAGGCTGTAGAGAGCTATATGCCTGTGATCAAAGAAAGAGCCCTGGAGATGGCGAAGGATCCTATGGAATATATCTCTGGGGACACCACGCTGACAGATGCATTAAAGAAATCAATGGGAGGAGAACTCTCTGCCGTCGTTTATGACACTCTTTTTGAAAGAAAAGAATATTTGGATGAGAGTTTCCTTACAGTGTCTCGAATCTTCAATGAAATAAGAAAGGGATACGCTTCCCTTGAGAGTGTAGGAAAGGGAGAGTATCTTCCAGAGGCCATGAGTATTCTTTTGGATAATGCCTCCATGATAGTAAGTGATGCTTTCTTCACTTCCTTGGGAAGTGTAGAAAAGACACTTAAGAATACTCCTGTTTCATCCAATTCTCCTTATGCTGTGTTCTGGGAGTGATTATGAACGATAACAATCTATTTTCTTCTGCTCCTGTTACAATCGAGCCTCTAGCCGCCAGAATGCGCCCAAGGACCCTTGAAGAGTACATTGGTCAGGATCATATCCTTGGAAAGGGTAGGCTCCTAAGGCGTGCAATACAGATGGACCAGCTTTCTTCCATTATATTTTATGGTCCTCCAGGAACAGGAAAGACTACTCTTGCCAGAGTCATTGCCAATACAACCAAAAGTCACTTCTCTTCTCTCAATGCAGTACTTTCAGGAGTGAAGGAACTAAGGGAAGAGATAGCTGAGGCCAAGGAGCGCCGAGACCATTGGGGCATGCGTACCATTTTATTTATCGACGAAGTCCATAGGTGGAATAAGAGCCAGCAGGATGCTCTTCTTCCATGGGTTGAGAATGGCACCATAATTCTTATTGGCGCCACTACAGAGAACCCTTTCTTTGAGGTAAACAAAGCCCTTGTCTCCAGAAGCAGGGTATTCCAACTCAAAAAGCTCACAGATGATAACCTGAGAGAAATAGCACTCCAAGCCATTAATGATAAGGAACGTGGATATGGTAGATTCTCCGTAGAGTTCGAAGATGGAGCTTTGGAGCACCTTGTAAACGTCTCCGGCGGAGACGCTAGAAGCCTTCTGAATGCTCTGGAGCTTGCTGTAGAAACAACGCCTGAGCATTTCCCTCCTGAGAACGGAAGCAGGATATTCATAACAAAAGAGACAGCGGAAGAATCGATACAGCAGAAAGCTGTTCTTTATGATAAGGAAGGGGACTATCACTTTGATGTAATTTCTGCCTTCATTAAATCTCTCCGCGGCTCAGACCCTGATGCAGCCCTCTATTGGCTTAGCCGAATGGTTGCCGCAGGAGAAGACCCAAGGTTTATTTTCAGACGAATGTTGATCTCTGCCTGCGAAGACGTGGGACTCGCTGATCCAAATGCCATAGTTGTGGTGGAAGCAGATGCCGCCGCCTTCGATAGAATCGGCCTCCCTGAGGGAAGGTTCCATTTGGCTCATGCAGCTCTCTACCTAGCAACCTGCCCCAAGAGCAACAGCACTCTTGCTTTCTTCGATGCTCTTTCAGATGTGGAGAAAGAGAAGGACAAT
>JALFYG010000266.1 GCA_022784805.1 Spirochaetales bacterium | reverse complement strand
CCAATGACATAGTGGTGGGAAGAAGGGAGAAGCACAACGGCATGAGCTGGGTTCCTGAAGGAAGTTCATGCCTTGCCGTCATGAAGGCCGCCATTTTCAATGGGGAAAAGAATGTGTGGATGAACTCAAAGGTGTTTCATTCTTCACTTGTTGACAGAAAAGTGGCATGATTTAACCGCACAGGTCGAATTTTTTTATCTGTTAAATTGTATGGAGTTATATATCTTTTGTGTTGGTCGCTGTTCTTCTTTTAAAGAGGAAAATCACCCCCGCAGGGGTGACCAGACTCTCAATATGATTAAGATAGAATCTCCAAGAGTTCCTCTTTGGTAAGGGAAGCTAGGCTTGTCTCGTTTCCAGAGAGAATCTTCTCAGCCAAATCTTTCTTGGCTTCCTGCATCTCGACTATCCTATCTTCGATAGTATTCTTTGCTATCATTTTATAAACCGTAACTACCTTGGTCTGCCCTATTCTATGGGCTCTATCCGTAGCTTGGTTCTGCACAGCTACATTCCACCATGGATCATAGTGTATGACCACATCGGCTCCTGTCAGGTTAAGGCCTGTTCCTCCAGCTTTCAGGGAAATAAGGAAGAGAGGGATGGAAGTGTCTGAGTTAAACCTATCCACAAGTCTCAGCCTTTCTTCCTTTGGAGTAGAACCAGTGATTTTGAAATAAGGAACCTGACCATCCATTCTCTTTTCTATCAGCTCAAGCATTGATGTAAACTGACTGAAAAGGAGAATTCTATGTCCCTCATCAAGGGCTCTTTCTATCAAGTCCATAAGACTATCCAGCTTGGCAGATTTTCCATTATAGTTTTCATAGACAAGAGAAGGATCACAGCAGATTTCCCTGATTCTTGTCAGTTCAGACAGGACTTGGACCTTATTCTTTCTGAATTCAGACTCTTCCTCGTCCTCGATATTCTTTCTGACCCTCAAAACCTCTGCGTCATAGAGTCTCCTCTGGTCACTTTCCATCTCTGAGTATGAGATTTCCTCCAGTTTCTCCGGTAGGTCCTTGAGAACATCGCTCTTAAGTCTACGGAGAATAAAAGGACCTGTCATCTTTCTTAGTCTCTCAAGAGCTCCTGAATCAGGTTGTTTCATACATGGAAGCTCTATCTCAGTCCTGAACTTCTCATGGGAGTACAAGAAACCTGGCATAAGGAAATCGAAGATTGACCAAAGCTCAGAGAGCCTATTTTCAATAGGAGTTCCAGTAAGAGCAAAGCGATATTTAGCATGGACCAGCTTTACAGCCTTTGAGGCTTCTGTATTGATGTTCTTAATAAACTGAGCCTCATCTATTACAAAGAGGACGAAATCCCTGATTCTATATGTGTCGATGTCACGCTTCAAGAGATCATAGGAAGTAATAAGGACATCAACACCAGAGAGAGAACAAAGGATTTTCTTTCTTTCATTTGGTGATCCTGCACATACTACACTTTTTAGGTTTGGAGCAAACTTCTTAAGTTCCGCTTCCCAGTTATAGATAAGGGATGCAGGAGAGACCACAAGGCATGTTCCAATTTCCCCCTTCTCTTTCATGGAAAGGATCAGTGAGATCACCTGTAGTGTCTTTCCTAGTCCCATCTCATCAGCAAGGATTCCGCCCATTCCATACTCCTTGAGAGTACTAAGCCACCTGAAGCCATCCTTCTGATAAGGTCTCATAATTGAGTCGAGAGAGCATGGGATATCATAGGAGGAGGCGTCAAAGCCTTTAAAGTCTTTTATCAACCTTCTGAAGTTCTGATCCCTCTCAAGGGTAAAGAGGCCATCTCTTTTCTCCATCAAAGAATCGAGATATAAAGCCCTGTATTTTGGAAGTTGGATAATCTCAGAAGATAGCTCTTTCTGAGTAAAATCCATTCCCTTGATAACTTCTTCCACGCCAGAAAGGGAGTCATCCAAAAGAAGGAAATCTCCGTTTTTGAGCCTATGATATCTCTTCTTTCTCCTGTAGGACTCGAGGATTTTCATCAGTTCTTTCTTTGGAATATCCTTGGACTCTATCTCCAGATTCAAGAGGTTATCTGTAAGGGAGGCGTTAAAGATAATAGGGGAAGGTCTTTTTATAGAGATATTCTTCAATGAATCAGAAATGCTGACTTCCCCCATGTTGAGAAATACTGGGAAACCCTCGTTTACAAGGTTATAGAGCCAGTCCTCTTCTTTATCTTCAAAATACCATTCATTCTTTATTTGGTTATAGAGAGGGAAGAAGACTTTTACCTGTTTGATCACCCATTCGTCTTCCGAATGAAGCGAAGACTTCATATTCTCCTGAAGAGAATCAACTATATTCTCTCCTTGAAGAACATTAACCCTACAAGAAACCTTGTCTCCTTCATAATCCATCAGGAAATGGTAGTTCCTCTTTTCATTCTGCCATTCTTTATAGTCTGGTAAGAGGGCAGTGTTTACATCAATAACCTTCTCCAGCATAGGAAGAACGGTGTCATAGAAAACAGATATATTATTGTTTCCAAAGACAAATTTCACTTCATAGGGACTCGAATTAGGCATGAACTTTTCTAATGGTCCAAGGGAAGAGAAGTCATACTTGATAACCCTATCGCCTTCGAAAGAGAAATAATCGTTAGAGTATTTTTTTGCTTCAGGATACTTTATTACAACTGTAATCTCTTTCCTATTCTTCTTATTCTCAAAAGAGAAGTTTGCCCTCACTCTGGCCATTTCAGATTCAGCTCTATACCTTTCGCCCCTTGGTGTCAAGACACTTATTTTAGAGCAAAGATTAAAGAAAAGAAGAGCGTTTTCTTCTGGAAATGAAACCCTCAACTCTCCACTTCTGTTGTAATAGTTACGTCTGGCAATATTCAAGAAGTTCAATACTGACATAGCTCTGTCAGTAAGAGTTGCTGTAGCAAAATCAACTGTCAGGTTCTTTCCGAATACAAGGGTACTTTTTTTGATATATCCGTCTAAAAGTTCATCAAGCTTTCTTACTTTATATTTCCTTTGTCTTCCGATTTCAAAAGTAAGGTTCTCAGTCATATAATCAAAGAAAGGGATAATATCCACCGGCTCAGTATCAATTACCGTTGACGTTTCCAGCTTGACTTCTTGTGGAGTATAAATCTTTCTATTCTTGACAATGAACTCAACGAGTTTTTCTGCCTCGCTATTGGTGGAGTCTCCAGGATTATTCTTATCTATATACTCTACCATTGCCCTGATAGCTATTACCTTGTGAAGACACAACCTTTTTCTTCTCTCACCACTTCTGAAAGGTGATCTGTAGAATGTATTACTCGAATAATAATAGCCATAAATATCCGTAGATTGACAATCTCTATTACTGCTATGGCATCTAAACTCTACGATTCCTTCTTTGACGATGGACAAGGTTATATTTAAACCATCATAGTAAAAACTCTCTTCAAGACATAATTCTTTTGAAGAATACATTCGCTTACTTGTTATCTTTGGATTAATTGTGCCTTCGGAGAGAATCTCTCCCGCTTTATCCCAGCTTTCCTGGTCTATGATATAGTGGCCTGCGAATATATCAGAGATTGGAAAGTAATAATCATCGTCATCATAGTAAGAGAATGGATTGATATCTTTCTTGAACGTACCGAGAGGAGCTTTCCCTCCGAAAAAAGCTGGGCATCTCTTGTCGGCCTCAAAGCAGAGAGCCGCTTCATGTTCGCATAGTTCACCCTTTTTTCCCTGATTGCAGCTGCATCTGAAGAATAAGCCTTCTTTCATTTTGGATTTGGCAATAGAAGTGGCATAATATCTGGTGTCATCAAACACCATTCCAGTGATACTGTCATTGATTTCAAGATATGTGAAGTTTGCCACATTATCTATCTTCTGCAGAACTTTGCCCTGCTCCAATATATTTCTATCAAAGTAATTCTTCCAATTTATCTCAGCCATAGACATATCATAGGACATCTAAAGGCTAAAGAAGAATAAAAGAGAAGAAAATCTCATACAAAAAGGACTCATCCTTCTTTGACTTATATTTCTGATAAACACTTACTGAGCTTTCTCAATCTTACAATAATGATTCTTTGTGGAGGTTTCATAACTGATTGCCACCAGAAGAAGATTCTTGCGATACTTTTCCAAAGCCTTTGGGTATTCTCTCTCTTTAATCTGGTTAATAGCGATGTCGGGCGTACTGTCTTTCTTAAGCTCTACTATCATGGCTGGAACATTTGGGACAAAAGGAATAAATACTACATCTGCAAACCCTTTGCCGGTGGGAAGTTCATTAATGACAGTATAATAAGCATCAGAATAGAAATAAGCCAATCTGATTGCACTTTGGAAAGAACCTTCGTTGTTATATGTAAGATTACTGGTTACATAACCATGGCTTTCAAACAAGGCTTGGGAAACTTTATCACAGTCCATGTTCCATGTTGCTTCCAACAGTTCACGAGACATATTTACACGGCTCAAAACATTCTTATAATCCGGATTAAGTTTTATTGCCTTGATCCACTCTGTCCTTATTTCTTTATTCGGAATAAAACACCCTTCTGTTTTACTATCATAAGAAAGATATCCAAGATGAATGAGAGAAGCAAAAACATCATCCTTGCTTTTGATATCATTTAATGAATTCCTGTATGTTGATGGATCAAATGGGATACTCTCTCCTGCAATCATTCTGACGACATCGTCCTTGATACCTTCAAAGTCCATACGGATGTAATCGATAATAGATTCATACGTACCTGTCTGTGACCAATAATCTCCACACTTCTTTTTAATTATTGCAGTCACTACACTCTTTGGAGAAAACACGTCGATACCACAAATTTTGTATCCGTCATACCAGCTTCTCAAATCCTCTGAATCCATGCCATTTGACAATGCCAGTTCCTTGACTTCGTCCCATACAAAACCCATGTATGGAGACAACTCCCCTCCATCCAACATTGTATATTCAGTAAAATTGTTAAGTTTTGATTGAGCTTTTTCTCTTATCACAGGAAGAATTCCTGTAATGTAAGCCAAAGCAATTGCAGTATTTGTCACTTCGTCTTTAAAAAGAGACACAAGGAACATTAAATAATCATCAAGATCTTTGGAAAACGCCTCGTCTCTCATAATCACATCATACTCGTCAATAATAATCACAAATTTTTCATGGGTATAAGAATGAATACGAGTAATTGCATTGGCTAGGGTAATGTTTTCAGGTAATTCTACATCTCTGAATTTTTCTCTTAATTCCGGCAGAATCTCACGTTCATAATATTTTGAAACAGAAAGAGTTCCCTTATTCGATATCGCACCATTAATGTCAATCTTTATTACGTTGTATTTGTTTAGATATCTTTCGAAAGATGGATCTGCTGTTATTGAGAGCCCGGAAAAAGAAGCATGGGAATCGCAGTCTTTGGAATAATATGCAGTCAGCATATTTGCAGCCATAGTTTTACCAAATCTACGAGGTCTGGAAACACATACAAATCTTTCTTCGGTATCAATAAGACTATTTAAGAAAGAAATCATTTGGGACTTATCGACATAGAGTCTACTATTTCTAGAAATATCCAGCTTATCTGTTCCTGGATTCAGATAAATACCCATTTTTCTTTCTCCTTATTTATAAACAATATAGCACACCAAGAATAAATCTGAAATATAGAACCTGAATCTATAGAAACAGAGTGTCACGGTATCTTGTATTTTAATGATATCTGCTTCCCAAACAAAGCCTATGATATTTGTTTCAAACCTTCATTATGTAAGCTACAATCAAGATAACACCACAAGGAGACAAATAATCATGAAGAGAAAGCTGCTGGTTTTATTCATCATTATCGTATTGTGTCCCCTTTTTCTCTTTGCTGAAGATATCGACTATAACAATGGTTTCCATTTCTATAACTCCGCAGGACTTGTCTCGACAACCACAGGTATTGGATACAGGTCAGGTCGCTTTGAGATAGGCGGCAATCTTTCGTCTTCAGCCGCTTATATGAGCGTCGCAATGCTTCTGACGAATTTCCGTCCTGTTACTGGATTTATCCTTGGGTTAGTAGCCTTCGGTGGTGTAGATTTCTACGCTCGTTTTGACCTTATACCGAATCCAAAGTATGAGCTGTCCATGGGAATGGGACTTGGAGCTACATATTGTCTATTTGGTGCCTTTGATATCGGGATCACCACTTCACTTTCCATCAGGAGTGCTATCAATATCAATAAAAACGTAATGTTCTTCTTGGAAAGCGGTGTCCCTATATACAGTTGGGAATTCTCAGATTCCTGCTCTCCTGATAGAGGCGTCGATATTTATCAGGGGTTCAGCTTCCCTTCCCTGTCTTTTGCCGCCCTTTCAGAAGCCTTGATGACCACTAGAATTGGAACTGAGATACTCTTTTGACTCTTATGTCGACTCCCTTTCAAAGACACAAGGCTCAGAAGTGAAAGTCTGGATACGAAGATTTGGATGAGTAAGCTTTTTCATAAGAATAGAACCTGCCTCTTCTACGATTTCAAACATATTCATATCAACCGACGTAATACGGGGCTCAGTGAAATCTGAGAAAGGATACCTGTCAAAGGTCATGACCGCCATTTCCTTGGGAACTTTTACATTCTGATTCTTAAATTCCTGCATGAGGCCAAAAGCTATGACGCTGTTGGCGCATAGTACGGAACGTGGAGGTTTCTCCATCTTCAGTATCTTCTTTGCCGTGTTCATTCCTGAAACTATAGTGGAGGATGTGGAGAACACATATTGGTCCAAGAAAGACATACCGTTTTGTTTCAACTCTCTGGAGGCACCCTCAAATCTATGAAGAGAGATCATATCGTCAGCCTTACCGCCTACAAATGCAATAGGGGCATAGTCTTTGCTTAAGAGGTGCCTGATGGCAATGGCCCCTGAAAGAGTGTTGTCTGTATCAATCCAGCTAAGGGTGGATTGGTAATCTGGCTGTCCAATAATTAAGTGAGGAAGATTGCTCTTCACTATCATGCTCTCCAGTCTCTTGGTGAGAATGGAAGCGTGGATTACCAAGGCATCCACCATGCCTTTGGAATAAAGGGAGCTGATATAATCCAGGGCATTCTTCTTCTCGACTGTCTCAATAATAAGAGAGAAGCCGTTGGAGGAGACCGAGTGTTGTAACCCCATTAATATTTCAAAGATATGAGGATTATTAAACGCAGTATCCTTGGGAATATCTGCAACAAACACCACCTGCTTTGTCTCTTTCATGGCAAAGACACGGGCTCTAGAGTTGGGAACATATCCCATCTCATCTGCTACTTTTTTTATCCTCAAAGCTGTCTCAGGAGATATAGATGATCGTTCATTTAAGGCTTTTGATACTGTTGAAATAGAAACCCCTGCTTCTTTTGCAACATCTTTTATAGAAACACTCACCTTTGCTGCTTCTGAGAACACAGAGCTCATAAACTTTTCAAATGTATCCAGAGACATCGGTATGTCTGCAGATACAATAAAGGAGTGGTACCAGATTCTTGTCGATACATTTATCGGCTACTATCTCAGACCTTACAGAAAAGGAACAAAGAGAATCCCTGTAAACACTTCAAAGTTTTACTTCTTCGATGTAGGCGTGGCAAGAGCTGCAGCCAGAATGGCTGTTCCAACAGAGACAATGACAGAGTATGGAAAAATGTTCGAAAACTTCATCTTTACAGAGCTGAAGGCTTACATCGACTACAATTTGACGGATGATGAATTGTATTTCTGGAGAACTCGCGAAGGCTATGAAGTAGATTTCGTCGTGGAGCGTAAAGTAGCCATCGAAGTCAAAACATTAAAGAATATCACAAACAAGGAAGTCAAAGGACTCAGGGCCTTTATGGAAGAGAATGCGGTAAAGGATTACATCATCGTTTGTAGAGAGCTGTTTGAGCGAACTACAGATGATGGAATCAAGATAATACCATGGACATCTTTCCTAGATAAACTTTGGAATGGGGAGATATTCCACTAAAACCTGTTTTTAGTTGGTTACCACTTCAGATATTCCCGTATACAACGTGTTGCCTTTGGAATAAACAGATACAGTTTAGTACGAACAAAGCTCTTCTGAGACAGAAGGAAGGTGGCCTCGATTCTTGACGCGTATGCTTTTCCATGAAACAATCAAAATGTGCCCTAGATCTGCGTCTGGGATGACTTGAGGGTTATCGTTCGTAAGGGCACAGCATCCATCCCGGCGGATGGATTTTTTTTGAAATAGTCTTCTAAATATATTCCTTCCGACATATACACTTTATCCAGCACCAGAAAATGGCACTATAAAAGAATGTTTTGGCAGGATAAGAGGCAGTGTTAATTACAATTATGGCAGTTTAAAAGCATTGAAGAGACATCTGCATTACTTGACGTATTTAGACGTACATGCAAGAAATGAACCTCCTCGACCCAAGGGTCGAGGTATCGGAGCCTTCGGCTCTCCATCTTGTCTAGATTTTGGCTCATACGCCAAAATCTAACTCAGGCTGGTTCTCGTACAGTTTCCTGTACTCGTCCCCGTCCTTGCCCTGGTT
>JALFYG010000258.1 GCA_022784805.1 Spirochaetales bacterium | reverse complement strand
CCAATGACATAGTGGTGGGAAGAAGGGAGAAGCACAACGGCATGAGCTGGGTTCCTGAAGGAAGTTCATGCCTTGCCGTCATGAAGGCCGCCATTTTCAATGGGGAAAAGAATGTGTGGATGAACTCAAAGGTGTTTCATTTTTCACTTGTTGACAGAAAAGTGGCATGATTTAACCGCACAGGTCGAAAAATATTCAAATGGTTATCCCACAGACTCTCCATCGGTTTTTTCCGATGGAGAGCTAATGCACTATTGATTATGCAATTCGAGTTCCCTTGTCAGTTTTCATCTACGAGTCGATTTAGGATTGAAATAATTTCATCCTTGGTTTTCAGTTTGCCCGCAAAATAGTTTCCATTCTGATTTTCGTAAATACTTCTTGCTTCGGCATTGCTCCAATCAATAATGCCAGAAGTGTATTCATTTTTTGTTACAATTACACCTTGATAGAGAAGATAAAAATTCCTATCTCGATAAGTAAAGTCAATCCAGCCGTTTGTACGGTAATAAGCAGAAATCACGAGATGATTTTTATTCTTTATGTATATGGTGCTGTTTGTAATGTCATTGCCGTTTTCATCGATTATGTAGAATCGGCCTTCACCTATCTGAATATCATCCCACATCATTCCAAAGAAAGCCGTAATCTGCTTTTTCTGTATAACTGTGGCATCATAACTCCATCCTTCGGCATCCCAGCAGATGTTAGTATGGCTGTAAGGTTTAGAAAAAACCGGCGTGGCATTATACGAATCTCCTACCCAGAAAAGTGAAAAATCATTGTTTTGGGAAATCATCCATTTAATAAACCATTTATTCTGTATCAACGATTCACGTATCTTGTATGACCATGTATTCTTCTCTCCGGATATATAATTAATTTGGTCTAAATCCGTCGTGAGTAATTTTGTGATAATGGTTCTGTAGACAGCAGCTTTCTCTTTATCTTTGATTTTACTGAAAATTACGTTTCTCCAATGTTCTCTAGATGTGTCGAAGTATTTTGTATTCTGATCATCGGAAGAGAGTTTTATATATGCAATAACAATATCGGTTCGTTTTTCCTTTTTTACACCTTCTAGCTTATCAAAATACTCACTAAATTTTATTAATTTAGATTTGAACATTTCTTTATTATCATTATCATCAAAGAGAAAACCAATAAAACCATCCGCAAAGGCTGTATTTTCTGCATTCTCAATCAATAATCGCCAAGATGAATCCGCTTGAATAAGCCTGAGCTTTTTAACTTCTTCTGCGATTGTTGGATTGTTATTGCTTGAATTTTCCAGGATCTGAAGCAAATGTTCTTCAGAAAAATCACTCTTACTTATTGCCTTCCACAACGCTCTATTTTCTTTATTGATAGAGACATTATTGTTGATAAGGTTTGTTGCAATGCGGATATAGGCTTGATACTTGCTTTCATCAAAGTTGGACTTGTTATAGATTCTGAAGAAGAACGAAACAATAAGCAGATAGTCTGGTTCTTTGTTGTTCAGTATTGCCTCCCTGATTTTCTTTGAGAACCAAGGTCTTTCTTTTTCTTCATTGATGCTCACTGTTAGCTTGTTGAGATTCCTCTCCCTGTTCTCCTCATCTTCCGTTAAAAAATCCAGAAGATTCAGAATAGGCAACATTACAGGCTCCACAGATTCATTCTTCTCAAAAACATTGGCAAAATACTGGAAAGGTACAAACTTCTTACTCTTTTCTGTCTCATCTTCCTTGAGGTTATATAGGGTATACAGTGATGAGAAATACGAGATAAAAAGATTCATTAGCTTTTCATCCGGTAATTTTTTATCATCAAGTGAATAGAACATGTTGAAGTACCTATTCATCCTGTCTCTGGTCACAGATAATGAGACATTATCCTTGTTATTACCTTTGAGATATGCTTCGTATTTGGATCTGAAATTCTCGAAAGGAGTCAAAGGAAGGCCTCTGGTATTTGTTCTTAAATAGAACACTTCCGGATTATCATCTGGAAGATTTTCATAGAGGCTGAAAGTTATATTATCGAGAGCCTTTACCGCCTCTACGGCTTTGATGTCTCCAAGTTTCTCATCTATTACAGAAAGAGTGCGTAGCATGTTCTTGACGGCATCATCTTCAAGCATCTGTGAATCAACATAAAGCTGGGATTCCAGGTGGCGCAGTTTCCATGTGTCATTCTGTTTGAAGAATATCTGATTATTGTTATCGGATATTGCTTCTACAAAACGGCCTGATTCGATGCTTGTTCGATAACTCAGGTTGATGCCATTCCATTCTTTGTTACTGCTCTGTTCACAGTCTGCCTTTCTCAGGATATAAAGATGTACCAGGAAGAGAGTGGTCAGCCTTTGCTGTCCATCATATGGCTCAAAGAAATCATTGTTCTTCCGCCCGTAGATGAAATCCAGAGAAAGGGAAGAGTCTGTACGATCCAGAACTTTTCTTATGTCGGAAATGAAGTTCTCAATGATTTCCCTTGATTGAGGTGTATTCCTTCCCTGTGCATAAGCTCTCTGGAAGTCGGGGATAAGAATATTGCTGAGCTTTTTAAGGCAACATGCTTCATCAGTGCTGATTGTATTGGAACTTGCTGCAGTGTTATTTGCATCAATCGCATGGATATTAATGTTTGCCTTGTGCAGAGGATTCGATCTGAAATCAATGAGGGGCAGTTCAGAATCATTCAGCTTGTTCAGGCATTCATAAATTGTTGAAATGATTGTCTTCAGATATATTCCCCCTTCTTTCTCTGTCCATACTTCATGTTGCGTATCAGATTCGCTAAAAAAGCTTTTTGAAAAACACTGCAATGTACATTTAGGAATATAACTTGATAGATTGAAGGATTTCAGTTTCTCAATCTTTTCGAGATAATTGCTGTTGTTGAATGAAGCGTTCTCATTGTGTGGCAGGAGCGCAAGATTCTTTATGCTTGTTTCATACCACGAATAGTTAATCTTATTGGAATCTGACTTAAGTTCATCAATACCGACGCCTCCAAGCAGAGGATAAAGTATTTCTTCATAGAATGAATCAAGACCGTTCTGAGCAGTGTTTTTGTATTCCTTTTTCTCTTTTTCCAACCACTTCTTATCTGCCAGATGCAGTCTTTCGCAAAGCTTGATAATTGATTCTATTTTCTTCTCATCTTTTGCTTCTTCATTCTTTGCATGTATGTGCTCTAGTGTCCAAGCCTGTTTACTATGCAACGCAGTCGGATAGAAATCGTAATAGGCATTGTTCTTCAGAGCATCACAGATGTTATAAAGAGTAAGAACATCATTCAGGACTGACTTGTCTTCCCAGTAATTGAGGCCTTCAACATATTTCTCGTTGACAATGGTTTTCCCCTCTGAGGTTGTCAGAAATGGCTCTCGTTTGATTTCATCAAGCAAGGCTTTTGCACCTGGATAGCTGTCATTGTTCATATAAAGCTTTACTATTTCTGAAACAGGTTTTCTTTCTCTTTTCAATAGAAGATAAGAAGTAAGATGATAACTGACTCTGTCTTCGAAAATGAATTCCATTACATTGGCAATGCGCTCAAGTTCTGCAAGTAGCTTAGCTCCATCCCAGCTTTCATTTACAATGGCCTTGTAGATTGGATATCTCTGTCCTTCTCTTTTACCAGATGGAAGTTCGAGTATGACATCAGCCAGTATTTCAAGGAGCAGATCCATGTGAGCTGATTCATACTCAATCAGCTGATCTTTTGATTTGCCGATAGTGAAGAAGCTGAAGAAGTCGGCATTGTTGAACAACTTTTCAAGATTTGCCCATTTGCTATTTGCAATTCTTCGCTCTGCGTAGCTTTCTGGGCCAAATGCCGAAAAAATATGAGCTTTTGCTAATTCAGATTCTTTTAGAGGAATCTTCCAGGAGTTGATACGGTTGAATGTATTGATAGCGTCAATTTCTTCACCTTCAATTTCATACCAGATGAAATAGAATGGAGATTGGCTTCCATCATCAGGAAGCAGATTTTTCAGAACATCCTTTTTCTCAAATGATTTTATTGCTTCGATGGCATTATTTTTGTTTGCGTTGTCAAGATTGTTATAGCATTCCTGGGGGATGGAATAACTGCACTTGGAATCATCGCCATTAAAGATGTATTTGATTATCAGCGATAGTGTAGTAAGTCTTTGCTGACCATCTACTATCTCTATTTTGGCTTTCCCTGCATTATCAATGTAATGCCGGGTAATTATAGGCATGAGACAATATTCTTCTCCTTCTTTAAGTCCAATAATGTCATTCATCAAATCTTTGATATTCTCTACAGTCCACTTGTAACCGCGCTGATAATCAGGAACTGCAAATTCAATTTTTTCTTTTTCTGAATCTATAAATTCATTGACGTATTTTAGTTTGATATTTCCATTCATTATATTTTCTCCTGCGGTGCTTACAAAAATTCTATATCGGAATCTTTATCGATAAAAGATTGATTGCAGAGCATGATATTATTTTACTCCTCATGTGTACGTGCGATTGGACACATCAGATATCTCCCCTTGATAGAGGAGACATCGCTGGATTCAATCGGTAGTCTTGTCAGGGTTCAGTCTTCTATCAGATCTTCTTTTTCTGGCTCTATTACAGGCAGTCCCTCAACACACTTTGCAAAGTATGCGGTCGAGAGAATCCTCTGTGCGTATGCCATGGCAGCTTCTGGCGGCAAGGCGCATAGCCCGTTCGGAAAAGTGTCATAGCAAACGTTCACATCTCTTGCGACTCCATCAACAATCTTTCCTTTGATGTTGGGAGATCCTACACCGTCCAGGATGAAATAATCTGGTCCCAGTTTAAGTAACACTTTTTATACTACTTATTCCTCTTGGTAACAGGAGGAGAAGAATGAAGTACAAAAGAGTTCCGTTTGAAATGAAAAAGAAGATTGTTGCTGAGGCAATGGAAACAGGTAAATTTAATGTAGTTGCAAGGATGTATGGTATAGCACATTCAACACTAGGTGGATGGCTTTCAGATAGATAAGGAGTATGCTAGAACTAGAAGAGAAAATAGGGTAAAGAATTCAAAAGGTCATAGGTTCAAAATAAGAAAGCCAAAGGACCCAATCCTTGAAGGAATAGTAATGGCAGCTAAAACCAATCCTGAAGATTTAGCAAGAGAAAATAGAGATTTAAGAAAGAAAGTAGAATACCTTGAAGATAAGGTTGCATACCTTGAAAAGCTTTATGAAATTATAATTTCAGGGCACGATGCTGCAAAGGTACGTGCAAAGTATAAATCCATAAGACGCTCACTTCAGAAGCGAAGGACACCATCTTCCAGAAGACGGATGAAACTTATCGGGCAGAAGGAACACCGCTGGATGCATGATGTGAACTCATGCATCGCAAAGACACTTCTTGCCGATCTTGAAAAAGGTTCAGCCGTTGTAATGGAGGACCTCTCTGGTGTAAGGGGAGCAACTGAAGTGGTAAGGCGTAAGGACAGATACGTCATGGTATCATGGCCTTATCATGATCTTCAGAACCAGATCGAGTACAAGGCAGGTGCAAACGGTGTCATGGTTGTATATGTGGATCCAAGGCATACAAGCCAAGTCTGTCCGCACTGCGGTAACGTGAACAGGAATGCAAGGCACAGGGACAGTCATGAATATATCTGTCCGAAGTGCGGATTCCGAACTAACGATGACCGTGCTGCTGCCATGAACATCCGTGAGAGAGGCATGGAAAAACTTAAAAACAAAGGTGCCGGTATATCCGGTATTTTCGGGAGCAATCCCGAGGGGTGCAGTCAGCCACCCCACGATGCGACGTCACCTGTGTGTCCTGAATGTGAAACTGCAGGAATCAAAGCCGGGAGGCCGATAAAGGCCGTCAGTAC
>JALFYG010000233.1 GCA_022784805.1 Spirochaetales bacterium | reverse complement strand
CCTTATCCATGAATACATATTTAGTCTCTCCTTTTTTCTTTGGAGGTCTCAAGGCTATGACATGGTCACTTACCAATTGGCAGAGGTCTTTGTCTCCTGTGACAATGACAACGTTCCAGCCATTATCCTTGGCCCACGTTGAGAGAGACGCCATAATATCATCAGCCTCAAAGCCTTGCTTTGAGAGCACAGGAATCTTCATTTTTGCAAGGGTATCTTTTATAGGCTGAACCTGTGCATGAAGATCATCAGGTGCCTTCTCTCTATTTGCCTTATATTCAGGATAAAGCTCATGACGGAATGTAGGCCCCTTCTCATCCATAGTGATTGCCAAAGCATCCATAGGATATGAACCGATGAGAGCAAACAGAGTCTGGAAGAATCCATAGTATGCGTTTATATTATTGCCTTTCTTGTCAAGAATAGGCTTTGAAATATGAGCAAAGAAACTCCTGTAGATTATTGAATAACCATCGAGGATGTAGAGTGTCTTATCATAAGGGAGAGTAGTTTTTTTCTCTTCCTCTCTCCTCTTCTCCTCCAGCCTCTTCTCTTCTTTTGCTATTCTTTCCCTTTCTTTCTTCTTATTCTCGATCTCCATTAATTCAGGATCGAGATCGGCTTCACTGAAAAGAGAGTCAGTCATCGTCCACCTCCAAAGTCATTGTATCATACGAAGGCTCAGCAATGCCTTTATATTTCTCTTCTATGTCTACGTGTTTCATAGTGTGGCTGATATGGGTGAAATAAACCTTCTTGGCACCTACCTTCACACCTATCTCTGCCGCCTCACTGAAAGAATAGTGTGAAGGATGCTTATTCTCCATTAAGCCATCGATAATTAAAACATCCAAGCCATATAGATATTTAAGGTTTTCTTCTTCCCTTATATCAGACACATCCGTCACATAGGCACACTTACCGAACCTATAACCGGTAGTCTCCCTGCAACCATGAATCATTGAAAATGGAAGAAACTCTATTTCCCCAATCCTAAAGGGAACCCCAGGAAGGGCATAATGAGCCGTAAGATGAGGTAGTCCATCCTCAGCAAAGGTTCTGAAAGCATAGGGAAAGATGGTTTTGATTCTCTCAATATTATTCTCGCTTCCCCATACATCAAGGGACTTTCCTTCCCTATAGAAGGCCCTCAAGTCATCCAAGCCAGACAAATGATCGGGATGGGTATGAGTATATAAGACTCCATCTAATCTCTCGATTCCAGCTCTCAGACACTGAAGCCTGAACTCATATCCCGTATCTATTACAACTTTTGTATTCCCTTTCTCGATAAGAATCGAAGAGCGCCAACGCTTATCTTTCGGGTCAATAGAGAGGCAAACCGGGCAGTGGCAACCTATAAAAGGGACACCGCAACTGGTGCCCGTCCCCAACATTGTTATCTTCATTTCTTATACCAAGAATATAGTTTTTCTGCAGAACTGGCTGTCTCTTCCATTAGCTTCGAGAAGCTCTCTGGGGAGAGTACATCTTTGACAGCAGAAGAAAGACGCTGGAATTCATCACTCTCATATAGCTCTTTAATAGTTTCTCCGCCCTTTACCGCAGCACTACTTATTGTCTGAAGCATCTCTTTTCCCTCTTTGGATGAAAGATAATCGTCAAATACAGCCTTCTCTTCATCCGTCATGTAGTCTACGTTATAGACTAGAGACACAATGGAGTTCTCCAAAGCCTTCTGTTTATCAAAAGTATCCCCGAAATATTTAAGTGAAATATCCGGGAAGAAGAAATAGATTATTACATATATCAAAAGTGCAAGTATTATTACTGTCAAAGAGCCCTTTAAGAGGCTGAGTGGTTTTTTCTCCATATGTTTCTCCATCTATATATTAACCCAAGAATCAGTGAAATAAAAACCGGTCTTTCGACCGGAAGACACTAGAAACCGTCCATTAGAAGAAATTTGCTGTCAAACCGACAGATACTCTCATATTCTCAAATTTAGGTCCTATGGTATCGAAGACGGACTGAGTCCTCTCTTCGCTCATATTCTGCCATGTTGCTCCTGTAGGTACGATTCCCTGAACTTCAAGAGACATCTTTCCAAAGTCTATTCCCAATCCTGCCCTATAATACAACGTGGCTGTTGAGAACACGTCTGTTGCAGTCTTTCCATCCTGACCATTATACCTCCACTCTTTTGTGACAGGATCCTTGTCAACATTGATGTTGATTCCCACACCAGCTGTCAAATCGATGAAAAAGATATCAAAACGGGAAGACACTGCGAGATTGTAGCAATAACTTTCCAGAAGGAGATCATTGGAGAAGGCTCCCCTTACTTCTCCCTGTAGCTGGAATCTAGGAATATTAAGTCTTAAATCCAAACCAACATCATACTTTGCGAAATCTATATTGCTAAATTCAAAAGATTTCTCTTCTTCAAAATATAGTGGTACGCCCCAGGAAACTGATCCCCCCATCTGAAGGACGGAAGCAAACATTGAAGCTGGAATAAGTATTAAGAGCATAACCAAAATAAGTCTTTTCTTCATTTTATTATCATCCTTGGGTGAAAAACATACGCCCTAATCAATATAACAATCCTAGGGCGTCTTGGTTACAATTACAACGTACACTATGTCTATTTTTTGTGTAGTTTATACTCTTCATCCAACTCTTTGAGCCAAACCTCAGAGTCTGCATCTGATGGCATTCTCCAATCGGAACGAGGAGAGAGTGTAATGGTTCCAATCTTCGGTCCATCTGGGAGGCAGGAGCGTTTGAACTGCTGGGAGAAGAATCTTCTGATGAAAGTTCTGAGCCACTTATAAATAGTTTCAGAGTCATATGTTCCATCAAAGGCAAGAAGAGCCAATCTATAGACCTTACTTGGAGAGAATGAGAGTCTTACGATGTAATACAAGAAGAAGTCATGGAGCTCATAAGGTCCCACCAAATCTTCTGTCACCTGGCTGATCACCCCGTCTTTGGCTGGAAGAAGCTCAGGAGAAACAGGAGTGGAGAGGATATCAAAGAGGACTTTTGACTCCACGTCGTTATCTGTTGTCTCCGCTTCATATTTCACCAGATACCTGACAAGAGTCTTAGGAACTCCGGTGTTCACTCCATACATGGACATATGGTCTCCATTATATGTAGCCCAGCCCAGAGCCAACTCCGAAAGGTCTCCTGTACCGATGACCAGAGCTCCCTCTTTATTGGCAGTGTCCATCAACACTTGGGTTCTTTCCCTGGCCTGTCCATTCTCATATGTGACACTGTAGTCATCCAGACTCTGGCCAATATCTCTGAAGTGTGCCTTTACGCTTTCGCTGATATCTATGGTTCTGAAATCCACAGAAAGGGAGAGTGCCAACAGCTCTGCATTACTTCTTGTCCTCTTTGTTGTTCCAAAGCATGGCATGGTGATGGCAACGATACCCTTTCTGTCCAAAGAAAGCATATCAAAAGCCTTAACAGCCACCAGTAGGGCAAGAGTGCTGTCCAAGCCTCCAGATAATCCAACCACAACCTTCTTTGAATGGGTGTGCTGAAGTCTCTTCTTTAGGCCTAAAGCCTGAAGAGTGAGAATCTTCTCACATCTCTCATTTCTCTTTTCCGGATCCTCCGGAACAAAAGGATGGGGATCAATGAATCTTGTGAGCTCTGTCTCATTTTCCTTAAAGGAGAGCTCTACATAAGCGTAATCATCCTCAGCCACAGGGAATGTATTTCTTGCATAACGCTCTCTTTCAAGTCTATCTGTGTCTATTTCGCTGATAATGAGCTTATCGAGGCTATAATCCACAGCCTTCAGAATGGTTCCGTTTTCTGCAATGACATTACTTCCCGTAAAGACCATATCTGTTGTGGATTCACCCTCGGAAGCATCACTATAGATATAAGCGCAGATTATTCTTGCAGACTGACCTGAAACCAAATCCTTTCTATACTCACTCTTTCCAATGAGCTCATCAGAAGCAGAAGCGTTGACAATTAAAGTCGCTCCTGCGATGGCATGACGAGTTGAAGGAGGATCAGGAACCCACAGGTCCTCACATATCTCTGCAGATATTTTCAATGATTCAGGGAAAGAAGACTCAAGAATGATCTTACTTCCAAAGACAACCTCTTCCCCATCCCATTCCACTAGGTAGTTTTCTTTCGGAGAAGGAGTGAACCATCTCTCTTCATAGAACTCTCCGTAGGTCGGAAGGTTTCTCTTGGCAAAGAAAGCCAACACTGAGCCATGTTGTATGGCAGCAAGAGTGTTATAAAGTTTTCCATTGTACTTCAATGGATATCCCACAAAGGAAAGAACATCCAACTCCTTGGATGCCTCTTTTATATCCTTAAGAGCCTTCTCTGCTGATGAAAGCAGGCTCTTCTGGAAGAAAAGATCTCCACATGTATATCCTGTGATACTTAACTCAGGAAAGACCAATACTTTGACGCTCTTTTCCTCTGCTTCCTTCATCAAGTCAATTATTCTTTCTTTATTAAAGTCAGGATTTCCCAACTTCAAAGAAGGAGAAGCTGATGCTACTTTTATAAATCCATGTCTCATACACTATCCTTTCTTACATGGGCCATAAGTGCTTCATAGAGCCCAGGGAAATCTCTTTTAAGAATCGAGGGCCTACCTGAAGAAAGAAGGAAGCCATGGCTACTCTCAGAAAGAGCCACTGTTTTTCCTTCTTCATTTATCATTTTATAGCCCACTTTCATTTTTGACATCTTTAATTCCAGAATCTCTACGTCAATTGAAACTTCATCACCAAAGTATGTCGGGTGATCATATTCGATGTTTAAAGACAAAACAGGAGAAACAAGACCCACCTTCTCCAGTTGGTCATAACTCCAATTGATTTTATCCAAGAAATCGACTCTCGCCTCTTCCATCCACCTGATATAGTTGGAGTGATGGACAATACCCATTTTATCTGTTTCGTAATATTGAACCTTATGTTTATAGCTGGTCATAAGGACAATATACATTCCTTTTTCCTTTTCGGTCTACAACACACTCACTATAATTAAGGCATGAAGAAAATAGCTTTGACAGGTTTTACTGTCTTTTCCAGCCATAGTATGAATCCAACAGAATTGTTGGTGAAGAAATTCTCAACCCTTGAAGACATCAATGGGGAGGTAGTACCTGTCTCCTATAAAGAAAGCGCTAAAATCGCCAGAGAAATAGAGGGTGAAGCCCTCTTGATGATGGGTCTGGCTGCAGGAAGAAAGGAAATCTCCTTGGAACGCTTTGCATGGAATGAAAGAAAGGCATCCATCCCAGATAATGACGGCGTATTGTGTAATGGAGAGAAAATAGATGAGGAAGGAGAAGAGAGACTTGAAACCACTGTCGATATAATCGAATTGGAAAAGAGAATAAAGGATCAAGGCATCCCTGTCAAAATCTCCACTGATCCTGGTCGCTATGTCTGCAACAACATATATTACACAGCGCTCTCTTCATCAAAGAGGCCTTCCCTCTTTGTTCACTTTCCACTTTTGGAGGATATGGATAAAACAAAGGAAGAGAAGGCTTTGGAGATTATCCTGGATTTCTTCAGGGAATCTTATTGTTCTGAATGATAAGGAGATTCTTCCGCAATAACCTTTCCATTCTCTTCAGGAACAATGGAATACCAAGGAAGATTCTCTTTCACTGCGTGCAAAAAGCCACCTGCGGCCAAGCCAAACTTCTTTGCCAGTTCTTCCTCTGTAAAAGAGCAGAGCCCCTTTGAACACATAGAAGCCAAGCCAAACATATAGATCACCAAGTTCTCATAGACTTCCTCTGCTGTTTCCTTATCGCAGCTGAAGACTTTCATGGCTTCACCAACCAAGAGTTCCTTGTGACCTTCCCTTTCCATAACTTCATCCAAAGTCTTTGTGATTTTTGGTCTCAAGAATAAGAAGATATAGAGGTTAGGCTCCTCTTGGGAGAATTTAACATGCTCAATGGCAAAGCCCTTGAATGGAGGATTCTTTGAGAGACCTCTATTGACGTAGACGTTATAGAGTTCCCTCACTCTCTCTGTCAAAGCTTCTTCCAAAGCATCCATTGAGGGAAAATGGGTAAAGATAGTTGCAGGTGCAGTGCCCAGTCTCTTTACCAAGTTTCTTGCAGAAAGAGACTCTTCCCCCTCTTCTCTGATGATCGCTACAGCTGTGTCGACTAACTCTTCTTTTGTGTACTTTGGTTTTCTTGGCATAAAATCCTCTATATCGCTTTAATTTTAACTTTTCCATTGACAGATTCAATATCCCAATCACTATCTCCAGTGCCAACAATGAATGTATTGCTGCCGCTGATTCTTCCTGAGAATTCTGAATCCAATGTACCATTTATACTATTTCTCTTAAGGGTAAAGGAAGAGTCGAAAGGAACAGAAATAGTCACATCACTGTTTACGCTCTCCAAATCCAGTTCCTTTGGCCCTTTCTTTGCGGCATACAACGAAACATCTCCGTTGACGGTATCACCTTCGAGTTTTTTGATGGAATCAACCTTAATATCTAACTTTCCGTTTACACTGTTCCAATCTACTTCGTTGATAGCCCCCAAAGTAACTGTAGAGTCTGCAGAAACCACGTCTATATTTAATTCATCCAGTGTCCAGGAAGAAGGGACCATGATGACAAGGTTCTTTCTGAATCCCTCCATATCCAGACGCTTTCCAGCCTCTGCATATTGGATGATTATTTCGTTTCCTTCTCTCTTCCATCTTAGCTTCAGCTCATCTCTGAGGGTTCCACTTACAACTTCATCCTTGATAGTGAGGGTGCTTCCATTATATTCAGAGACTTCTACCTCACCATTAACCCAGTTGATGGTAATCTTCGAGATTTTCTGGGATACTTCAGCGTTTCCCATTTCATAAGACTCAGGATTGCTGTATTTGAAATCTGCCCCGGCGGAAGTAGTGTTGACACCACTTTTGATAGCCCTCCCTATGCCATAGCCGATGCCTACGGCGGCAGCAAAGACAAGTAAGAGCACCATGATACAGATGATTATCACCTTCTTCATTTTCATTCTCCAACAAAAAGATAATCATTATCGGTCATAATGGAAATAAAGTTTTCTATGTCACTTTTTTCCACTCCGTTTTCAACAAGCATGGAATAGACTCTCTCTTTTAAGGTCTCTCCGCTATATCTCTCGGCATATAAGAGATAGTCATCGATGGCTGACTTTCTTCTTATTCCTTCGATATATCCGAAGTTGGAGAAGAGATAGTCTCTATAGATATTATCTTCAGAAACGGAAAGGAGAGAAAGAAGCACAAAGCTTACTGCTCCGGTACGGTCTGTTCCAATGGAGCAATGGAATAAGAGTGGATAGTTTTCTGCGTCTCCCAAGACCTTGAAGAGAGCAGGAAATGATGAGAGATTCTTCTGCAAGTATCCGCCGCCAGCTTCAAAAGGAATAGAGAAATACTGAGTTCCTTCCCCCATCGGGCTCTCCAGAAGGCCTCCGTTTTCATTGTCGTTTACAGTTCTCAGGTCAATTTCACTCTTGATTCCCAGTGCTTTCAGTGTCTCTCTTCCCTTTTCTGTCAGGATTATTTCCCCTGTCTCATTCTCACTGAGACGCGCTGATCTATAAATAAGCTCTTGGTTGACCCTTGAGCCATCTGCCATCTCCCAGCCGCCTAAATCTCTTACATTAGTAATGCCATCTACATAAAGATTTCTTGGAGGCTCAGGAGATACAGTGAAGCTACCCTCTTTCACGACAACTCCGTTGTCACCAAGGGCTTTCCAACTATACTCTTCTCCAAGAAGGAGGTTATAGAGCTCTACTTTACCCTCCGTCACAGGCAACACCAGTCTTCCGTTGTTGATAACGACTTTATCAGCTTTATCCAAGTTTTCGATAACATATGGCTCAGGTCTGCTATTCTCCCCGTCTCCCTTTGCAATCAAAGTGGTCATCTTCCAATTCTCCAAGGCTGCACTCTGCTCTGAAGTATGAGGATAATAAACTTCACTCTCCTTCACAGTACTACAGGAAACAAGAGTTAATACTAAACACAATAAAACAGGTAAGCTTTTTATAAGTCGCTTCAAGGTGACCTCCAATTCAATGATACTTCAAGAGTTAAATCAGAACAATAGTTTTGTTATAATCATTTAGCATGATCCATGTTTTTTGAATATAACTTGTTCTTCGATTAATTATCTAACGGGAGCATGGATGCTTACAAGAGAGAAGGATTCCAGGTTTTCTCAGTCAACTTGACATCAAAGGGTGAAACAGTTGTTTGAAGGAGAATCCTTATCCAAACAGTCTAAATCGGGCATGCAAAAAAAATATTTGAAAATTTTAATTGCATGCATTGATTTAAGTTGCATTTTTAAAACACCGTAACTCCTTATTTTTCACATGTCATTTTTTCGTTTTTTCGCGTTATAGAAGTAAGGAGGGAAAATGAAGAAAGAGAAACGCAAAGACAGATCGTCCAAGCTTTTCTTCTCCAACCCGGAACATGCAAGGGAGATTGTCGGCCTTGCATTGAGGAGGCTGGACATAGGGGCGAGGGCGTCAGGAATAAGCATAGAGGACCCCGTGGTTTCATTCCTGGACACGGACATCTCCCTTGAGAGGCTGTTGGACAAGCTCTACAAGGTCACCTTGACGGATGGTCGGTACAATACTTTCTGCCTCATTGGACTGGAGAACCAGTCATACTATGACGCCCACATGCTGATAAGGGCCGGGATAACATCCCTTCTGGTCTATGACTGGAAGCTCAGCCTGAATGAGGAGTTGAAGCCGAACTTCATCGTGGTCCTGAACATGAGCGACAGCAAATGGAAGGGGCCTCTGTCACTGGAGGACTACTTCTCGGAGGATGACCTGAAGTTCTTCGGACCTTTGTTTGTGAACGTCAGGATGGTGGTCATCGATCCGTTTGAAATGGACGACAAAGAGATAGAGGGCCTGAAGACTGATCTGGAGCTTGTTCTGAAGGTGATAAAAAAGAAGGCGGACAAAGAGGTTTTTTGCGATTATATTAAGAGTGATGACAGGTTCAAGAACCTGGATGAGGTGACTGCGAAACTCATAGCTGAGCTTATTAACATAAAGATTGAAGACGGAGGTACCAACGTGTGCAAAGCACTTGATGACTTGGTAAAGGACAGCAAGGCTGAAGGAGAAGCCATAGGTAGAGAAAATGAGTTGTTTGAACTCAGGAGAGAGGGCTTACTTACCAAAGATTATGCCGCAAAGAGACTTGGACTCAGTGTGGAAGAGTACAGCAAGAGGGAAGATAGATTCTTCTCATAGAAAAGAGGAATCTGTTTAATGATCCTTGTACTTTGAAATATACCCAGTTGTCATGGAAAAGCCTGCAGGCTCGATTCTGTGGGCTTTTATTAGTTAGGAGACATGTCATTAATACAAAGCATTTTCCCGCAGATTGTATGAGCCCCTTAGTTCAGCTTTCCCTCTGGACTTAAAATAACTTCCATTCCCAATATTTCTCGAAGTCAGGGACAGCTGTCGTACCCCTTCTCTGAATGTTTATATCTGCAAACAATTGATAGTTACAAAAAGACTGAGTCATCTTTTTTAGATAATTGATAGGTAAGGACAAAAAAAACGAGGCATGCAATCAGCACACCCCGCCATAAAGGTAAATACCAAATCAGAGCTGAGGACCAGCAGCAACAAGTGCCTGACCTTCTGCTGTATTTGTGTACTTAGAGAAGTTCTTGATGAATCTTCCAGCAAGATCCTTTGCCTTGACTTCCCAATCTTCAGCATTAGCATATGTATCTCTTGGATCGAGGATACCTGTGTCAACGCCGTTGAGAACTGTAGGAACTTCGAAGTTGAAGTATGGGATCTTCTTTGTAGGAGCATTGAGGATGTCACCATTGAGAATTGCATCGATGATACCTCTTGTGTCCTTGATGGAGATTCTCTTTCCTGTTCCGTTCCATCCTGTGTTGACAAGATAAGCCTTAGCACCGGACTTCTCCATCTTCTTGACAAGCTCTTCACCATACTTTGTAGGAGGAAGTTCGAGGAATGCCTGACCGAAGCAAGCTGAGAATGTTGGTGTTGGCTCTGTGATGCCACGTTCTGTACCAGCAAGCTTAGCTGTGAAGCCAGAGAGGAAGTAGTACTTTGTCTGTTCTGGTGTGAGGATAGATACTGGAGGAAGAACTCCGAATGCATCTGCACTGAGGAAGATGACGTTCTTAGCTGCTGGAGCTGCAGAAACTGGTCTGACGATCTTTTCGATGTGATTGATTGGGTAAGAAACACGTGTGTTCTCTGTGACAGACTTGTCTGCGAAGTCGATCTTTCCATTCTCATCAACTGTTACGTTCTCAAGAAGAGCGTTTCTCTTGATAGCGTTGTAGATGTCTGGTTCAGATTCCTTGTCGAGGTTGATGACCTTAGCATAACATCCGCCTTCGAAGTTGAAGACACCATTGTCATCCCAACCATGCTCGTCGTCACCGATGAGGAGTCTCTTTGGATCTGTAGAAAGAGTTGTCTTACCTGTTCCGGAGAGACCGAAGAAGATAGCTGTGTTCTCGCCGTTCATGTCTGTGTTTGCAGAGCAGTGCATGCTTGCGATACCCTTGAGAGGGAGGTAG
>JALFYG010000205.1 GCA_022784805.1 Spirochaetales bacterium | reverse complement strand
CAGACGGGAGGAGGTCTCCAAGGCCACAATGGGCTGAGAAATATCAAGGAAAGAGTGGGTGGTGACGGATTCTGGAGATTAAGAATAGGTATAGGAAGACCAAAGAATAATGACGTCAGATTATATGTCACCACACCATTTACCAAGGATGAATCCATCGTTTTGACCCATGTTTTTGACAAAATTTGTGAAAAACGTCAGGAGTTTTATAAAGAATGGGAGATTTCTATAGATTAGCCTTAAGGTTTTTCATACCCTATGGGTATGTAATATGATATCATCTAGACAGATAGTATCCACAGGGGGATCAAATGACCAACAGAGATTTAAGAATCGCTGAGTTGACAAGAAAAGAAATAGACTTTGAAGAACCACTTTTCCAGACCATCAATGGTATGGGGTCTTTTTATAGGGAGGCTTCTTCAATCGCCTACAAATACAACGAGCAGAAAAAGAAGGAAGGCAAAGACTTTGAGCATCTTTCAGCTGCAAAGCTAAATGCTTCCGCCATTCTCCACTATGTTTACCAGGCAATTCTTTCTTACCTTATTTCCGGAACAAATGAAGATTTCTTCAGAAGAAGACTTGCCACAGTAAACCAGAACGAATCTCTTGCCTCCGCCTTGGATTTCTATTCAAAGGCTTTCCCTACCGAGATTCCTGATGACAGGACCCAGGAAGAGGATATGAGAGGATACTTTATCCATCAGGTAATGCTTCAGAACAGAGCACTTGTGGCTGCAGCAAAGCCTTTCATTGCACCAGAAGGTCTTTCTTTCCCAGACTCTTCCCGCGCTCTTTCCTCTATTCTCTCTTCTTATGTAAAAGATGATTTGAGAAACGGCGAACCTAATACAGACGATATTTTCACATTCCTTTGTATGCCTGCCCGCCTCTATCCGGATTCACTCTTAGATCAGATTCAGTACATTATCAGAGAGTGGGCGGGAATGCTTCCAGAGTCTTTCATTACTCTTCTCAAGTCTTCTTTGGACTATATCAATGAAGAGCAGAAGGATCATGGATTCGGAGGAGCACCAGGCCCAATGCCTGTAATAGATTTCTCCTCTGAAATAAATGAATATGAGGCTTTCTCCTCAGACTCAAACTGGATGCCATGTGTCGTCATGGTGGCCAAATCCACTCTTGTTTGGCTTGACCAGCTTTCAAAGCAGTATAAGAGACCAATAACATCTCTCGATCAAATTCCTGATGAAGAGTTGGACATTATGCAGCATAGAGGCATCACAGCCCTGTGGCTCATTGGTCTATGGCAGAGAAGTGAAGCATCCAAGACAATCAAGCACCTCTGTGGAAACCCGGATGCTGTTGCTTCCGCATACTCTTTGAAAGACTACGACATCTCCTCTGACATCGGAGGATGGGAAGCTGTCGAGAACCTTAGGGAAAGATGCAGAAAGAGAGGCATCAGACTTGCTTCCGATATGGTTCCTAACCATACAGGTATCGATGGAAACTGGGTATACGAGCACCCAGAGTATTTTGTCTCCCAGAGTTACTCTCCGTTCCCATCATATACATACAATGGTCCAGATCTCTCTACCAACCCGGACTGGGAAGTAAAGCTGGAAGACCATTATTATGACAGGACAGATGCCGCCGTCACATTCAGAATGAGAAACAGGCACACTGGAGAAATCAGATATATCTTCCATGGTAACGATGGTACAACGATGCCTTGGAACGATACTGCACAGCTAGATTATCTTAATCCGGTAACAAGAGAGGCTGTTATTCAGAAAATTCTCCACGTTGCCAGAAACTTCCCTATCATCCGTTTCGACGCAGCCATGACTCTTGCAAAGAGACATATCGAGAGACTGTGGTATCCAAAACCAGGAACAGGTGGAGATATTGCAGGAAGAGCAGAACATGCAATGGATGAAAGAGAGTTCAACAGGAGAATTCCTGAAGAGTTCTGGAGAGAGGTTGTAGACAGAGTTGCAAAGGAAGTCCCGGATACACTCTTGCTTGCAGAAGCATTCTGGATGATGGAAGGATATTTTGTAAGAACACTTGGTATGCACCGTGTATATAACAGTGCCTTCATGAACATGCTGAAGAACCAGGAGAATCAGAAGTACAGAGATTCCATCAAGAATACTTTGGAGTTCGAACCAGAGATTCTCAAGAGATATGTCAACTTCATGAATAACCCTGACGAAGATACTGCCATCGCTCAGTTTGGCTGTGACGACAGATACTTCGGTGTCGCTACCCTTCTCTCAACTCTCCCAGGTCTCCCGATGATCGGACATGGACAGATTGAAGGATACAGAGAAAAGTATGGCATGGAGTACCAGAGGGCATATTATGACGAGAAGCCAAATCAGTGGCTTATCGACCAGCATGAAAGAAGAATCTTCCCTCTTTTGAGAAAGAGATACCTCTTTGCCAACGTAGACAACTTCAATATCTATGACTGTGTCGGACCAAATGGCGTCGAAGAGTCTGTTTATGCCTTTGTAAATGGAAGCGGAAATGAAAGAACCTTGGTTCTGGTCAACAATAGATATGAAAGAGCTTTTGGTACCATCAACACTTCCAGTCCAAAGTTAAAGAAGAATGGTGAAGATAAGAAACTGGTGAGAACTAACCTTGCTGAGAACTTGAATCTTACATATGGCAGCAGAAACTACTGTATCATGGACTGTTTCTCAGATGGACTCTCATATATTCTTCCTTCCATCTCCCTCTACGATGGATTCACTTTCGGTCTGAACGGATATGAAGCCAGAGTATTCTGGAACATCAGGGAAGTGGAGGATACAGACGGATGTATCGAATCCTTGTACAAGGAATATGGAGAGAGAGGTATCAGAGACATCAACAAGGCTATTGCCATGATGAGACTAAAGCCTGTCTATGATGTCTTGGAGAAGGCAAGAGACGAGAAATTCATAGGTCTTATTGAAGATATCATCAAAAATGAGAGCTCAAAGGAAAAAGAGAGAGAACTTCTCTTGGAGCTTGCAGAGATCTACTCCACCCTCTATGAAATCTATCCGACATTGGAAGAGAGCGTCAAAGGTCAGATCGGAGCTGTTCCGAGAGACGTGGAGGCTCAGCCTGTCATCAAGCTTATAAAGGCACTTTCAAAGGCTTTCGGAGCAAAGGGTCCTAAGACATTCCAGAGCTGGACAAGCCTTGATGAGTCAATAAAGATTCTCATTGCAGAGATGCTTCTTCTCATTCCTTTTGCTTCTGATAAGACTCCAAGATCATTGATGGAGACAGCAGACAGGTTGATGTTGGATGAATTCTTCTCCCACTACACTCTCTTGATGGGTCTTGATGACAATCAGAGAAGAGCTTTGTCACATGAGGCTGCTTTGATGCTTTCAGCCATCATCCTCTACAGTGAGGACGAAGTTGAAAAGACTCCTACACTCATGCTTTCATGCCTTCTCAACGATAGTGGTGTAATGAATCTTTGTCAGTGCCATGAACATCAGGGTACTGTGTGGTATAATAAAGAGAGTATGCAGAGAGCTATAGTTATTTGTACTCTCTCATATTTCGTCTCCTCTCAGGACAGGACTGCAAAAGAGACCGATCTCTTTGCTAGAACTCTTCTTGAAAAGGAGATAAAGAGCGGATATAAACTTTCAGGTATAGTCAAGGAATAACCTGAAGACGGAGGATATAATGGAGACTTGGCTTACATATTTAGCTGCACTTCTTATGGCGGGGGCCACAGCATTTACTTTTTCATCCTCGTCATCTCTCTTTGGGATGATGTCGACACTCACCTCTTACCTTACAGGAGTCGCTGCTTTTCTGTTTCTTGGAACATCTATTGTTACAATGGCTGCAGGAACAGCAAGTCTCAGAAAAAATAAACTAGGTGGAAAAGTTCTCAGAACTACTATACTTTGGGCTGTCATCACAACTCTTGTCCTATCATTTTTAGGTGCATTCGCAGCTAGATTTGTTGATGTAATCTTCCCTGTATCCGCCTCAGCAGGTGGCGATTATGAAAGCGAGATAACATCATTTTTATCAGTTATAGATCCTCTATGTTCATCTGCTTTCTTATCTAAGTGCTTTATTCCTGCTCTTATCGCCTCCTTTATTCTTGGTGTTGCACTTACTCCTTCTTCAGACATAATCAGACCTGCTTATACTGTCATGAACTCATTCAGTGAAGTAATGTACAGAATACAGAGGACCCTGACATACTTTGGAGCATGCTATGTTTATGTTGCAGCAACAACATTCTTCCTAGGGCTCTGGCAGGAGAAGACGGCATTTGCCGCTCCAGAGCCATTTATTGCCCTGATAGTTGCAACACTGGTGGTTGTGTTGGTCATTCTCCCATTGCTCTTTGCTTTCTTCACAGGTTTTAAAAAGAATCCTTATGGAGTGATCGGAAGAGGATTAAGCGGTTTGATTACAGCTTTTGTCAGCGGTAATATGTTTGCTTCTTCTCTTATCGGAGAGTCTCTTTCCCGCTCTAACTTGGGAATACAGAAGAGAATTTCATCTACTGTCACTCCTCTATCCATAGTGATCACAAGAGGTGGAACAGCCTTTGTCTCCACTGTCACCGTCATTACACTTCTTAAGACATTGGGGGCAGAGATCTCAATGGTAGCTTTGATTCTTCTTACACTCGCTATTGCCGGTGCATCTTTCCTTTCATCCCTATTCTCAGGAATAGAAGTTGCTGCAATATCTGTAATTGCTCTTAAGATGCTCAATATCAATATATATGGGGCAGAAGCTGCTATCGTCTCTCTGATTCCATTCATCAATGGTTGTGCCCTCTTGATCGATATGACCTTGTCTCTTATGGCAAATGCCATCTCTGGAGCCAGAACCAAGACAGATGCAAAAATTCCTCTTAAGGATACAATCTGATGCAGAATCAAAATAGAAAGACCATAGTATCTTTGTTGGTAGTCCAGATTATCATAACACTTCTATATGCCTTCGCTCTTTTTGAAGTCTTATTATCTTCATTTAAAAGCGTAGGCTGGAGTGAAGTGGAGAATAATCTCTTGGACTACCTTCCGCATTTGGTCATTCTAATTTGTTCTTTATGGCCACAGGCCGCCCTTATTTTCAAGCACAAACTCCATAGCCAGGACGGAGAAATAATGCCTCTTTTGTTTACAATCACAGCAATGCAGGCATCATTGATTGTTGTAGATGCAGTTGAAGCCATGGGATATATCTTTGTTTATCCAGAGGCTCTTCTTGTCATTCAGAGGTTCTCTCTGTTAGCTACAGCTGCCCTCTTCCTCCTATCTTCTATCAGATACTATGGTTTCTCTTCATCAAATATAGGTACATATACATTACTGTTCCTGGCCATTTCACTTTTAATATCAGCATTGGTGCCTTTTTCTAGTTATCATGGAAGGATGAGCACAATGACTCCTGGATATGAAGTATATGTACAGATAGTTGTAATCGTTCTTTATTTTATTGCCATCATCACCTTTATAATGACTGCGGTCAAAGATAAGACAAGTCTTAACATCAAAAGGTCCATTGCATTCATAATGCTTGCCTTATCTATCTATTTCGCTTATTTCAACATCATATATACAGCTGCTACATCCATTGTACTGGCAATTCCTGCCACAATTATTCTTGTTCTCAATGCTGGAGATAGCCTCTAAAACAAACAGATTTACTCTATATGAGATTGTTCATAGAATTGATAAAGAAGTGTGAAAAACTCAAATAATTTGGGCTGCCAAACCTAAATCCAGCAGCCCTTTTTTATCCTTCAGATCACTCAGTTAAGATTGATAACTGACTTATCATAATCAGATGGAGCATCATAACCCAAGAAATTCATACATGTAGCAGGAATAGAGGAGATACCAAGACCTTCATTCAATGCCTTTGAATACTCACCCTTATACTCTGGATCGTAGATGATACATGGTACAGGATTGAGAGAGTGTGAAGTCTTTGCCTTTGGATCGCCATTAGCCTTTGTCTTTACACTGCCGTCTTTTCCATGCTCATACATATCGTCTGCGTTACCATGGTCAGCTGTGATGATCATGACGCCGCCAGCCTTCTCAATGGCACTCTTAAGTCTTCCAAGCTGAAGATCCATAGCTTCCATTGAGCAGACAACTGCTTCATAAACGCCAGTATGTCCTACCATGTCTCCGTTTGGATAGTTAAGCTTGATGAAGTCCCACTTACCGCCTTCAATCTCTTTGATGACACGGTCTGTGATATCAGCACACTTCATCCAAGGTCTCTCTTCAAATGGAACGATGTCGGAAGGAACTTCTACATACTCTTCCAGATTCTCATCAAACTTACCTGACTTGTTACCATTGAAGAAGTATGTAACGTGTCCGAACTTCTGGGTCTCAGAGATTGAGAACTGCTTTACGCCACTTGTGCAGAGATACTCTGCAAGAGTGCGGTCGATGGCTGGAGGAGAAACAAGATACTGGTGAGGAACATGAAGGTCTCCGTCATATTCCATCATTCCTGCATACTCGACAACTGGAACTCTCTTTCTATCGAACTCTGTAAGTTCTTTTGCTTCGAAAGCCTTTGTAATCTCAAGAGCTCTGTCTCCACGGAAGTTAAAGAGAATGACGCTGTCGCCATCTTCAATAGTTCCAACTGGCTTTCCATTCTCAGCAACAACAAATGGAGGAAGATCCTGGTCGATGGCACCTGTTTCCTTTCTCAGTGTTTCGATGGCTCCATGAGCAGAAGCAAACTGTCTGCCCTCTCCAAGAACATGGGTCTCCCAACCCTTCTTCACCATATCCCAGTTAGCGTTATAACGGTCCATTGTGATGACCATTCTTCCGCCACCAGATGCAATCTTTGCATCGAATGTTCCATCAGCGCTGAGTTCTGCGAGGAACTCTGCAAATGGATCAAAGTAATCGAGGGCAGACATTTCACCTACGTCTCTTCCATCCAAGAGAGCATGTACTCTTACCTTCTTTACTCCTTCCTTCTTAGCTTCAACTACCATAGCCTTAAGGTTGTTGATATGGGAGTGAACGTTACCATCGGAAAGAAGACCGATGAAATGAAGTGTAGAATTGTTATCCTTGACGTTCTTGACAAGCTTTGTCCATGTCTCGCCCTGGAACATCTTTCCTTCTTCAATAGACTGAGCAACGAGCTTTGCTCCCTGGCTGAATACTCTTCCGCAGCCCATGGCATTGTGGCCGACTTCGCTGTTTCCCATGTCAGCATCGCTTGGGAGACCAACAGCTGTTCCATGTGCCTTGAGCTTTGTCCAAGGGCAAGTTTCATAGAACTTATCCAAGTTCTTTGTAACAGCAGAAGCAACAGCATCTCCTTCTTTATACTTACCAAATCCCACACCGTCCATGATTACCAGGACAACTGGGCCTTTTCTTTCAATAAGTCCGTTTTTCTTTAATGGTTCAACCATATGTTTTATCTCCAATTTAACTAATTAGTTTCTCTTTAAAGGTGCTGTAGCTTCTTCAAGCCATGGCTTGGTCTCTTCGAAGACATAGTCGATGAGCTGATCCTTTATCCACTGATGATATGCATCAATCTGGGCGATTTCCACATCTGTAAGATATCTTACATCAATAAGCTTCTTTTCATATGGAACCATGGAAAGAACCTCAAAGTTGTAGAACTCACCGAACTCTGTTTTTGAATATGCCTGGACAGCAAGATTGTTTTCAATTCTTATTCCATGTCTTCCAGCTTTATATACACCTGGCTCGTCACTGAGAACCATACCTGTCTCAAGAGGAACATCAACCATAGCTGTGGATATTCTAGCCGGTCCTTCGTGGACGTTGAGATGGCATCCTACTCCATGTCCTGTTCCATGCATATAGCTCTCCCCGGCACACCACAAGAACTGTCTTGCAAGAACATCAAGCTGTACACCCTTTGTTCCCTTAGGGAAAATCTGTCTGGCAAGAGCAAGATGTCCCTTCAAAACAAGAGTATAGTCGCGAATCTGTTCTTCTGTAGCTTCTGTTCCGAAAAGAAGAGTTCTTGTAAGGTCTGTCATACCAAAGCCAAACTGGCTTCCTGTATCCAGGACCAAGAGACCAGGACCTGTAACTGTCTTTTCATGTTCCTTGGATGGACTATAGTGACAGAGGGCGCCATTCTCCCTGAAAGCGCTAATAGGCTCGAAAGATGGTCCAAGGTATCCTTCCATCTTCTTTCTCTCACTCTCAAGCATGTCTGCTATTTCAAGCTCTGTATATGTTCCAAGTGGATCCAGGGAAGCCATGAAGTTTGCAAAGGCCACGCCATCAAGGAAGTGGGCTCTTCTCATACCCTCCAATTCCACAGGATTCTTTCTTGCCTTAAGGTCTGTGGTGATATCACGACCTCTGAGGTTTCTCTTCTTGTTGATTGCAGGAGCGAAGGCATATGATACTTTCTCAGGAGAATAGAAACCGATGCCACGACGAGTGAGGGATGCAATATCATCATAAACACTCTCATATGGTCTTATTTCATAATCCTCTGAAACTTTGGCAAGTAACTCGTCATCGAATCTTCTCTTATCCACAAACAGAACTGCTTTATCTAGGGAAACAAAGGCGTATGCAACAAAAACTGGGTTACATGGGATATCATTTGCCCTTAAGTTAGTGAGCCATGCAATATCATCGATGCTGGAAATAAAGGTCCAGTCTGCTCCGGCCTGTCTCAGTTTGATTCTGACGAAGTTAATCTTTGCAGAAGCGGTGAAACCAGCATACTCATCCTTCATCTTATAAATCTTGGTACATGGTACATCTGGTCTATCAGTCCAGATAGAAAGAAGGAAATCTGGAGTAGAAACTAGTTCTATTCCCTTCTTTTTCAAGAGTTCACTATTCTTTTCAAAGGTTTCAATGGAGATTGAAGTACCGTCGACTCCTACCTTCATACCCTTATTAAGGGACTCGGAAAGCCACTTCCAAGGATCAGGAGTGCCATCGGTTTCAAGCTTCATAAGCTTGTATTCAGTTCCCTCGATCTGCTGGGCACCCTGAAGGAAGTATCTGCTGTCTACCCAAAGCAATGCTTCGCTTTGAGTGATGATCACTGTACCAGCTGAACCTGAGAAACCGGAAATAAATTCTCTTGTCCTCCATCTTGGAGCGACGTATTCACTTTGATGGGGATCAGTACCTGTAATAATCCAGGCATCTACTCCAGAGAGAGCCATTTGGGCTCTAAGACTTTTAATTCTTTCGCCTATCATCTATCTTCTTCCTTTTTCCAATCAAATTTACACATAAGAGGAGGGCTAATCCTCCGACTATCATCAAGAGACAGAATATCTGTCCTTTTGAAATATTTAAACAACTTTCAAAAAGATAAATATTTTCACTGTATCCTATTACATAACCGATGTCTCTGTCCGGCTGTCTAAAGTATTCAAGAAAGAATCTTATGATGCCGTAACCCATAATATATGAGCCGAGAATCGTGCCATGAGCCAGATTTTTGTTCTTCTTTATTTTTCTTACCACAAACCAGATGATCGCTCCAAGAACAAGGCCCTCAAAGAAGGCTTCAAAGAGCTGGCTGGGCCAACGAGGGAGGTTGATATACTCTCCAGGAACATAGGACATGCCTACTTTATCTGCAACGTCCCTTACCCATTGATGAGTGGTGCTGAATCTCTCTGCATATGGAAAAACCATACCTAGACTTGATGTCGTCACCCTTCCATACAACTCTC
>JALFYG010000201.1 GCA_022784805.1 Spirochaetales bacterium | reverse complement strand
TTGAACAGAAGACAGACTATGATAAGTTGAACTTCGAAATTACAACTGACGGTTCTATCCATCCTAAGGATGCACTGACAGAAGCAGCGAAGATTCTAATTTATCATTTCATGCTCTTCTCAGACGAAAAGATTTCGTTGGAAGCGGCTCCTGCCAAGACCAATACAGAAGCACTTGATGAAGAGTCACTCCGTATGCGTCATCTTCTTCTCACCAAACTTTCAGATATGGAACTCTCTGTAAGAGCGCTCAACTGTCTTAAGGCAGCTGAAATCGAAAACTTTGCAGACCTTGTTTCACATCAGAGAAGTGAGTTGATCAAGTTCAGAAATTTCGGTAAGAAGTCAATGAACGAAATAGATGTCCTTATGGATAGAGTGAAACTCTCATTCGGAATGGATGTAAGCAAGTACAATATTGAAGTTAAAAAGAAGAAAACAGAAGTAGAAAATGAGGCACAATAGAAAAATCAATCATTTAGGTCGTAAGAGTGGCCACCGCAAAGCAATGCTTGCCAACATGGCTTCTTCGCTTATCATTCACAAGCGTATCGAAACCACTCTTGCCAAAGCAAAAGCTTTGAGAGTTTATGTAGAGCCCCTTATCACCAAGTCAAAAGATGACTCTACTCACTCACGCCGTACCGTATTCTCATACCTGAAACAGAAAGAGGCTGTTTCTGAATTGTTCAGAACAGTCGCTCCCAAGGTTGCTGACAGACCCGGTGGATATACCCGTATCATCAAACTTGGATTCAGACAGGGTGATGCTGCAGAAATGGCATTCATCGAACTTGTTGATTTCAACGAAGCTACAACTGCAGAACAGAAAGTTGAAAAGAAGACTACTACACGTCGTAGCAGATCTAAAAAAACAGCTGAACAGCCTGTACAGGAATAACATAGAGATACTAATGTTAAATAGAGAGACTGACTTGTCCGTTTTTTTGGACATCAGTCTCTCTATTTCTTATATCTTTTGCCTATATTTGTATACTAAATTAACAGAAAACAAGTATGAAGTTAAAAAATATTGTATTATCTCTTGTATGTGCTGCTCTGTTTGCACCGGTTTTGCGTGCACAGGATGCAGACACGGCTTTCAAACGTTCACTCTCTATCAAGTTTGATGCAAGGGTTGACGGGAAATATGATTATTTTACAAAAACGTCATCTGATCAGTTCGGATTTTATGGAAAATACATATTCTTCCAGATGGCCGGTGATATCAACAGGAGTATTTCATATGGCTATAGAGCCCGCCTAATAAAGGATAATGCTGTTCCCAATCTTTTCGATGCTACCGACTGGATGTGGGTAAAGTTCAAATTCAACAAGAACTTTTCACTCTCATTTGGTAAGGAGGTACTTCAGATTGGTGGTTATGAGTACGACAGAAACCCTATGGATGTTTACTTCTTTGCAGATTTCTGGAGCAATATGGCTCCTTTCCAGCTTGGAGGAACACTCCATTATCTTACAGATGACGGCAAGCACAATATCCGTCTGCAGATTTCTAACTCACTCCATACTACCAAGCTCTTCGAAAGCATCTTGTGCTATAACTTGATATGGTATGGAAATTTCGGATGGTTCAAGCCTATGTATTCACTTAACTTCTTCGAAGTGGAGAGAGGCAAGTTTATCAACTATATCTCTTTGGGTAACAGGTTTGAATGGGGCTTGATGGCATGGGAGCTTGACTACACCAACCGAGCTGCTCTTACCAAATCAAATAACAAGTTCTTCTCAGACTTCTCTGTGATCAGTAATATGGACTTTGCAGTGAGTGATAAATGGGTGGTCTTTGTCAAGGGTGGATACGAACAGAATAAGGCAGAAGACCCCTTGGCCTCGTTTGCGTATGACCGCCTTGTCCATCCGGGGGATTCTCATTATTACTATGGAGCCGGTTTTGAATATTATCCGCTGGTGGACCAGAGAAACAATGTCAGAATACATGCATTCCTCTATTCTGGTAACTACTCCGGAACACCTGTCTCTTTCAATGTAGGTGTGCGTTGGCAGATGTATCTTATTAATCGATAGTAAATATTTATGAAAAAACTAAAATTCCTCACCAAAAGGCGAATAGAGGCTACAATCTTTCTATTGGTCTTCTTCGGTATCTTCTACGGGATAGGTGTCAAGATGGGTGTTCC
>JALFYG010000185.1 GCA_022784805.1 Spirochaetales bacterium | reverse complement strand
TTCGATGGAGCTAGCCATCAGGCAATCGAGGATATTGCTATCTTCCGTTCCCTTCCGAACATGGAAGTAATTGTTCCATCTGATGCTCATCAGGCAGAACTTGCCCTTGATTATGCCCTCACAAGAAAGAATCCTGTTTATATCAGACTTAACAGAAATGCTATGCCTGACATCGATACAGACAGAGATGCTTTTATGGCTGGAAAGGCTATCAAGATGAGAGAGGGTAAGGACATCACAATTGCTGCAAACGGAATCACAGCATCCTATGCAATGGAAGCAGCAGAAGCTCTCAGCAAAGAAGGAATCGAAGCTGAAGTATTCTCTGTCCCATTCATCAAGCCTCTTGATGCTGAGTCCCTCTTTGCTTCCGCTGAAAAGACAGGTAGACTCTTGACAGTTGAAGAGCACCTTCTTGCTGGTGGATTTGCTTCCGCTCTTGCTGAAGTGGCATTCAAGCGTGGACTCAATGCAAAGGTTGACAACATCGCCTTTGAAGACAAGTTCGGTGAAACAGGACCATATATCGACCTTTTGGCCAAGTATGGAATCAGTAAAGAAAACATTGTAGAAAGAGCAAAGGCTCTGATTAAATAAGGAGAAAAGAATGGATAACTTTAAGAAAGCTTATGATCTTTTGAAAGCTTGGAAAGGTGACAGCTATGTCTGCGGATTGGGCTGCCTTGATAAAGTAGGCGAAATCGCCAAGGGTTATGCTGGAGAAGACGGAAAGGTTCTTGTTGTTTCCAACATGACATATATGAAGCCAGTTGCTGACAAGGTTCTTGCAGCTCTCGAGAGTGCAGGTGTTGAAGTTGCTGGTGGCGCTGTCTGCCCAGATGCAAAGCCAAATGCTCCAAGGGAGGACGTATATAGAATCACAACATATGTTCTCCAGCACAAACCAGCTGCAATCATCGCTATCGGTGGTGGTTCAACTATCGATGCTTGTAAGGCAGCTTCTGTCCTCGCTACTCTCGGCGGAAAGGTCACACCTGAAATCGACTACTACTTCGGAACAGGAAAGATCACAGCAGAACTCGAGAAGACAGCTTCTGTCTTGGTTCCAGTTGTTGCAGTAGAGACTTCAGCTTCCTCAGGTGCTCATTTGACAAAGTACTCCAACATCACAGACCCAGTTGTTGGACAGAAGAAGCTTATTGTGGACCCAGCTATTGTTCCTGCAAAGTCTGTCTTCGACTATGAAGTCACATGCTCAATGCCTGTCAGAGTAACAATCGACGGTGCTCTTGATGCTATTGCACACACATTCGAAGTATTCTGTGGCGCTAAGGGCGACAAGTATGAAGAGGCAAAGGATCTCTGTGAAACAGCTGTTTCATTGGTTGTTGATTGGGCTGGAAAGATCATCGAGAATCCAAAAGATACAAAGGCTAGAGAAGCCATCGGTCTTGCAACAGACCTTGGTGGATATGCAATCATGGTTGGCGGAACAAGTGGCGCTCACCTTACATCCTTCTCTCTTGTTGACATTGTAGGACATGGCACAGCTTGTGGAATCATGAACCCTTACTACGCAGTATTCTATTCAAAGGCTATTCAGCCACAGCTTAAGGTTGTCGGAAAGATCTTTGCTTCACGTGGCTTCGGCAGAAAGGATATGGAGTCTTTGGAAGGAAGAGAACTTGCAGAGGCAGTATCAGAGGCAATGATCGAGTTTGCAAAGAGCATCAACGCTCCTACAAAGCTCACAGACATTCCTGGATATAAGCACGATGTTCACTTTGTCAGAGCTATCACAGCTGCAAAGGATCCAGATTTGAAGATGAAGCTTCAGAACATGCCAGTACCTATGACAGCAGATGATGTCGACGAGTACATGGCTCCTGTACTTCTCGCTGCAGAGACAGGCGATCTTTCTGGAATCAAAGAAATGTAATTTATCTCTGGGGCAGTCAATAAAAGGAGGTACTGCCCCAATTTTTTAAAAAAGGGAAAAGTTATGAAGTTAGCTGTAGTAGTTGCCTCTGAAAATGCCCTTCCAAGTGCTTTTGCCGTATTCAGAGGAATAGAAAAGAGTGCAGAAATTGCTCATCGCTTAGGCTATGACGGAATGGAGCTTGCTCTCAAGGAGAGCGATGAAATAACTCATGATGAACTGAGATCCATCTTAAAGAGGAATAGTCTTGAAATCTCAGCCATCTCCACTGGTCAGGTCTTCGCTGCCCGTGGCTTGATGTTCACAGACCCAGACAAAGAGAGAAGGCAGGAACTTTGGAAGAGCTTCACAGGCTTTGTTGATCTTGCTTCTGAATTCGGAGGACTAGTAAACGTAGGAAGAGTCAGAGGAAGTATCGGAAACAGGGACAAGAATGAAGCAGAAGGTCTCTTCCTGGATTTGATGGGCAAGGTTGCGGATTATGCAGAAAAGAGGGGAGTCACCATCATTCTCGAGCCAGTCAATAGATATGAGATAGACTATATCAACTCTGTTGACCAGGGTGCAGAACTGGTAAGAAAGATGAACAAGAAGAACTTCGCTCTCATGCCAGACGTGTTCCACATGAATATCGAAGACGCTCATATCGGTGAAACTCTCATCAGAAACAAAGACATGGTTAAGTATGTGCACCTTGCAGATACCAACCGCCTTAGCTGCGGTGACGGCCATATGGATTGGGATGATGTCTTCTCTGCTCTTGGAAAGATGAAGTATCAGGATTGGTGCAGTGTAGAGTGTTTCCCTATCCCTGATCCTGTTACAGCTGCAGAGCGTACTATAAAGTTCCTCAGAGGGCGCTATATCTAAGGAGGGTGTATGCATCTTGAATTCCCTTATGGAAAAGAAAAACTATCTCTTGAAATAAACGACGAAAGAGTAAATGGAGTACTGGTAAGCGACCTACACCACTATAAAGCTGAAAAGAGCCCTGAAGAACTGGTGGAAGAAGCTCTTTCTTCTCCTATTGGCTCCGAGGCTTTATCAGAGCTGTCCAAAGGAAAGAATAAGATTGTTGTAATCTGCTCTGACCATACCCGCCCTGTACCAAGTAAGGTCATTATTCCTCCAGTATTGAGAGAAATTAGAAAGGGCAACAAAGACGCTGAGATTACTCTCCTTATTTCCACTGGCTGCCATAGAGAGACTACAAGAGAAGAACTTATCAACAAGTTCGGAAAAGAGATAGTCGAAAAGGAGAAGATTGTTGTACACAAGGCTTCTGAGTCTAAGATGACATACCTTGGCATTTTGCCTTCAGGTGGAGAGCTTCTTGTAAACTCATTGGTCACTGAAGCAGACTTGGTTGTTTCAGAAGGATTTATAGAGCCACACTTCTTCGCTGGCTTCTCCGGTAGTAGAAAGTCTATTCTTCCAGGAGTAGCATCCCGCACCACAGTCCTTGCTAACCACTGCTCTGAGTTTATTGCTGATCCACATTCCAGAACTGGTATTTTGGAAGGAAACCCAATACACAAGGATATGGTATGGGCGGCAAGAAAGGCAAAGCTGGCATTTATCGTAAATGTTGTCATTGACAGTGAGAAAAAGCCTATCTTTGCAGTTGCCGGAGATATGGAGAAGGCCCATGAAGAGGGATGCAAGTTCCTTTCTTCCCTTTGCAGGGTAAAGGCAAAGAAGGCAGATATCGTCATCTCAACCAACGGCGGATACCCGCTGGACCAGAATATCTATCAAGCTGTAAAGGGAATGACAGCAGCTGAGGCTACTGTAAACGATGGTGGCGTCATCATTATGCTTGCCAAATCCAACGATGGAATCGGCGGAGATGATTTCTATCATCAGATGGCTGATGAGAAGGATATAAATAAGACTATGGCTCTCTTTATGTCCCGTGGAAGAAATGAAACTGTTCCAGATCAGTGGCAGACCCAGATCTTCCTCAGGATATTGATGAAAGCAAAAGTGGTCTATGTATCTTCTGCTCCAGATAATATTGTTGAGGACCTTCATATGATTCCTGCCCATAGCCTTGAGGAAGCACTCAGAAAAGCAGAAGAGATTCTAGACAACAAGAATGCCCATGTAACGGCAATTCCTGATGGCGTTTCTGTAATCGTAGAAGAATAAATAGAAGGGAGAGATTCAAGAATTTTATGTTTTTTGCTGGAATCTCTCCTTCTTTCTCTTTATGCTGATTATAAAGGATTGAGAATATGGTGGAATCACTAAGAAAAGACGCAGATATTATCATTAAGAAAGCTATTGAATCTTCCCTTCCAGACAGTGCCGTCAAAAAGGCATTGGAAAAGTTTCCTACAGTAAAGGGTAAGATTGTTTTGATATCGGTGGGTAAGGCCGGTTGGCAGATGGCTTCTGCTGCATATAACGAGCTGGGTGACAAAATTGACTCTGGTGTAGTCGTCACCAAGTATGGTCACGATAAGGGACCAATCGGGAATATCAAGATCGTAGAGGCAGGACACCCAGTTCCAGATGAGAACTCCTACAGGGGAACAGAAGAAGCTATCAACGCTGTAAAAGATCTTACAGAAGATGATATGGTTCTCTTCCTTGTCTCTGGTGGTGGATCTGCACTCTTTGAAAAGCCTTTGATTCCTTCCCAGGATA
>JALFYG010000167.1 GCA_022784805.1 Spirochaetales bacterium | reverse complement strand
ATGAACATCGGTGTTCAATTCTTGAGAGAGCATATGCCATCCACTGCAAGAATCCATTACGCCATTACAGATACAGGCGGAATCTCTCCAAATATCGTTCAGGCTCATGCTTCTGCTCTCTACCAGATCAGAGCTCCTTTTGCTCCTGAACTAGCTTCTTTGTATGAAAGGGTAAACAATATCGCAAAAGGTGCCGCTCTTATGACAGACACCCAGGTGGAGATTAAATTCTTAAAGGGAACCAGCAATACACTCTTGATCCCTGCACTGGATGAAATCATGTACAAGAATATGTGTGAGATTCCTAATCCAGTGGAAAAGGCTTCTGACTTGGATTTTGCAATGGAAATCGTGAAGACTCAGAAGGACCCTGCAACCATTGGAGACAGCGCATTTAACATTAAGCCATATCCATGGAACAAGGCTGGAAACATGCCTCTTCCAGGATCGTCCGATGTAGGCGATGTCAGCTGGATATGCCCGGTGACACAGTGTGGAACAAGCACATGGCCAAAGGGAACAGCTGCTCATAGCTGGCAGGCTGTTGCTTGCGGTAAGAGTGATTTTGCCCATAGAGGCATGCTCTATGCTGGAGAAATCATTGCTTCTACTGCTGTAGATATCTATGAAAACCCAGAAGTGCTTGAGACAGCATGGAAGGAATTGAGGGAGAAGACAGGTAACCAGCCTTATAACTGTCCAATTCCTCCAGAGATTTCTCCTTCTGAATTGGAAGCTGAAACAACATAAAAGAGATAGGTGCTCAATGCACCTATTTTTATCGCCCGTTGTCGATAAAAAAGCTCCTTTTTATAAGGAGCGACAGCCCAGTTGCACCAGAATAAAAAGGAGAATCAATTATGAGTAGAGATAGTTTAGCTTATGGATAATGGAGTTGTAAATACTGATGCGAGGGTATCTAAGGAATATAACGTTATAGGGTTATTTGCCCTTAAATCTGCTTTTTCGTGCAATTTAGCCATTCTTGAACTTGCTTTTTCGTGCAAAATACAGACTTCTGAACTTGCTTTTTCGTGATTTAGTAGTTAAAACCTAATTATAATAGTGATATACGAAGGCGGTGACGAAATGCTGAAAAGGAAAATCTATGATGGTCTTGTTGCTTGGAAAAACAAAAGCCAGGGAACAACGGCCTTGATGATTGACGGCGCGCGTCGTGTGGGAAAAAGTTATATTTCAGAGCAGTTTGCAAAGGCGGAGTATAAAAGCTATATCTTGATAGACTTCGGACAGGCACCAAAGGATATACTTGACCTTTTTATCAACGACAGTGGGGATCTTGATTTGTTCTTTGCAAAACTACAGTCATTTTATTCCACCACTCTTTATAGACGTGAGTCACTGATTATCTTTGATGAAGTGCAACAGTATCCGAGAGCCCGTCAGCTTATCAAATACCTTGTGGCGGATGGTCGCTTTGATTATCTTGAAACGGGTTCTCTTATTCGTCTCAAAAAGAATGTCCAAGATATCATAATCCCATCAGAAGAGGATCATATCGAAATGTTTCCATTGGATTTCGAAGAATTCCTTTGGGCTAAGGGCGATGAGGTGACTTATCCCTTGATTCGTCAGTGTTTTGAATCCAAGAAGCCTCTTGGCCAGGCGATTCATCGTAAGGTCATGAATGACTTCCGTCAATATGTCCTTGTAGGAGGGATGCCTCAGGCAGTCCTTGCATATCTCAATGGGAAAGACTTTGAGGCGGCAGATACTGCTAAGCGTAGAATACTAAATCTGTACCGTGAAGATGTCGCTAAATTTGCATCAGGGTATGAAGACAAGGTTTTTGCAGTATTTGACAGCATACCAGGACAACTTTCAAAAAAGGAAAAGAAATATAAGCTTTCTTCTCTTGGGAAACAGGCACGCTTCCGTAGTTTTCAGGATTCCTTTGTATGGCTTAATGAAGCGATGATTGTAAACGCCTGTTTCAATGCAACTGACCCGCATGTTGGTCTTGCCCTCAGTGCTGATAATGCGACACAAAAATGTTATATGGCTGATACAGGACTGTTGGTGACACATACTTTCAAAGATAACAATTTTACAGATAATGAACTCTACCGTGCTGTTCTCTTTGATAAGCTTAACATCAATGAAGGTATGCTGATGGAAAATGTAGTTGCCCAGATGCTTCGCCTTAGACGCTCAAGGCTGTATTACTATTCCCAAAGCGACAGAAGGCATCGTGAGAATCATATCAAAATAGATTTTCTGATCACCGAAGGAAAGAAAATAGCTCCTGTGGAAGTGAAATCAGGAAACTATCGTTCCCATTCCTCTCTCGATAAGTTCCGTAAACGTTTTTCATCGGTAATTGGGAACTCATATATCCTATACACAGGAGATGTAATGATCAAACACGGAATCATTCATCTTCCGCTATATATGGCGGAATTGCTGTAATGCATTGAAGAGATATAGTTTATAAAAATGGAAGTGAGAAATAAAAGTCCTCACTTCCATTTACTAAATTGATACGCAGTTTGTTCAAACCATCTTCAATGCTTCTTCCACTGTTGCGTCATCGTGGACAATAGCGCTGATGGCGGCACATACAGCAGCAATATTAGGCTGTCTTACAATGTTTCTTCCCATTATGATACCAGAAGAGCCAGCATTTATTGCATCCTTGATTCCTGTAAAGATTTCTTCCAAAGACTTAGCCTTTGAGCCACCTAGGACAAGAATAGGAACGTAACAGTTTTCTGTTACCTTCTTAAACTCTTCTCCTCCTACAAACTCTGACTTGATGAAGTCTGCACCGAAGTCTGCGCCCTGTCTGCAGGCAAAAGACATAAGGTCTACGCTTCTTGTGTCGATTCCTTCATGCTTTTCAAAGCCATAAGGAAGCATCTCTGCTCCAAGCGGAAGACCAAATTTCTCTGCGTCTGTTGCGAGACGTGCAAGATACTTCAATGTGTGTTCATTGGTATCAGAGCCAGGATATCCCATGCATAGCAGGGCATCAGCGCCGATTCTTACAGCATCTTCTGCTGTGTATAAGGAATCCATTGGCGCCATAGGCTTTCTTATGGCTGAAATACCACCGTCTGCCCTAAGAATAATTCCAGCGTTTCCAAAGTCTTTCTGGAAATTCTTGATAATTCCATATGTGGTCAAGAAACCATCTACACCACCCGAGACTGCCTCAGAAATTACATGTCCTGGATCCTTAAGGTCTGGAGATGGCATCATTGCAGAGTGGTCAATGGCAAGGATGAAAGACCTACCATCCTTTTTGAAGATATTGTTCATTCTTCTTTTCATTTCGTGTCACTTCCTTTTTGTGTCATTACATTAAGAGAGGAGTATTCAAACACCAAAAGGCTATTAATGCCGCTTTTTCGGGGAAGAAAAAGCGGTAATGATTATTGATGTTGATACTCCAATCAGATTAGAAGTTGTTTCTTACGTACTGATCCAAGAGAGACTGAAGATCAGTTGCCATGGACTGAACTGTTTCATCGACGCTTCTATTTTCCTTAAGCATTCCAGAAACACCATTCATGATTCCATAGTAGAAGTCAGCGCTTGGTCCAACTGTGACACTTCTCATGTTGGAAGGAGTCTTATCAAGCTGATCTGGGCCAACGGCAAACTGTGGAGTGGAAGCAAGAAGAGACTTGTACTCTTCTGTCTCAACAGCAGCTTTGTGTGAAGGAATATAACCAGTACCAATACCGAAGTCTGTCTGTACATCCTTTCCTGTGAGATACTTGATGAATTCCCAAGTAGCTTTTTTCTTGAGAGAATCTCCTGAATCGAACATAGCGAGACAAGAACCAGAAACAGTTGCACCATAGTCAGCGTCTTCGTTTACGCGGAGGAATGTACTTGCTCCAACTTCGAACTTACCTGCAACTTTCTCAAGGATAGGAGAAACGTTGGAGGAAGAGTTAGTTACTATGGCAACTTCACCAGCAACAAACTGGTTGACAGAGAAGCTCTGGTTCACGAGAGCACCTGCGTCATACATTGCCTTCCACTCTGTAAGGAATGTCTTGAGAGCGCCGTTATCGATACAATCGAGCTTTGTTGCTGTTGCATCTGCGC
>JALFYG010000128.1 GCA_022784805.1 Spirochaetales bacterium | reverse complement strand
CAGGATATGAAAACGGCAGTTATTTCTGTAGGGCCTTCAAGAAAAAGACAGGTTTCACTCCCTCCGAGTATAGAAAGAGCAGGGGATATAGGGGAGGAGAGGCATGAAGAAGATTCTCATCTCTCTCCTTGTCGTACTGCTTCTTCTTGTTTCCTGTAGCAAAAAGGAAGCTGAAGAGAGTAAGCCACTCTTAGTTCTCCGCTATGGAGATAACCAGCCTGAATACTATCCCACCACAAGGGCCGCAAGATATTTCAGCCAGATAGTGGAGGAAAAGAGTGGGGGAAGGATAGAGATAGAGGTATATGGAGACGGAAAGCTTGGAAGCGAGAACGAGGTGTTCAGGATGCTGGAGTATGGAGGAGTCGACTTCATGCGTCTCAGTATCGGAACACTCAGCGCCTTCTACCCGGAGTTTGAGATCCTCCAGCTCCCATACCTATTCTCATCCTCAGACCATATGTGGAGGGTTTTGGACGGGGAAGTTGGTGAGTACTTCTTGTCTCTCCTGAACGGTGACTCCATAGGATTATCGTGGTTTGATGCAGGAGCGAGAAGCATCTATACCCGTGACCAGATAGAGACTCTCTCAGATTTGAAAGGAAAAATAATCAGGACACAGGAGAATGACCAGATGGAGGCCATCTTCTCCCTCTTTGGAGCGGAGACCATTCAGATTCCTTATGGTAGTGTCTATTCCGAGCTGATGAAGAGGACAATAGACGGAGCGGAGAATAACTTCCCTTCATATATCTACACTGGGCACTCAGATGTGGCGAAGTTCGTTTTCCTGGATGAGCATATGAGACTCCCGGAAATCATGATCATGAGCCGTAAGGCTATGGAGGAGATATCTGCGATAGACTCTGATCTTATTTACATCATCTATGAAGCCGCCATGGAGGCTAGTCTCTATGAGCGTCAGCTCTGGAAGGAAGAGGAGGAGAAGGCGAAGAGGGACGCCATCAAGAACTCCTGTATCATCACATATCCAACGGAAGAAGAACTGGCGAAATGGAAGGAAGCAGTCTCCCCGATCTATGATGAACTCTCTCCAGAAGCCGCTGAGATGGTGGAAAGAATCAGATTGATCTGAGTATAACTTCACCAAATTTTCAATTTCTTTCTATTATTTTTACATTTTTTCGATTCGGTTGCAGGCTGGATTTTCTTCATTTACTCTGAACAAGGCTAAAAAAGAGCCTTAAACAATTAGGAGGATTCAAATGAAGAAACTCGTTGCATTTGCACTCTGTGCACTTATGGTTTTCTCTGTTTTCGCTCAGGGCGGAAACGAATCAGCTAGTAAGAATGACGGTCCTGTCACTCTTGTTTACGCAGAAGTCAACCCACTTGATACAATCGTCGGAATGACAGCTCAATATTTCAAGGAACAGGTTGAAACACTTACAAATGGTTCTGTCATCATCGACATCCAGGCTTCTGGTGTACTCGGCAGTGAAAACGACGTTCTCGATGGTATGGTCGGTGGTGCTACTACTGTTGATATCTCTAGAATTTCTGCTTTCGCTCTCACAGGATATGGTGCGAAGAAGTCCATGCTCCTCTCTCTCCCTTTCACATTCGAGAGCAGAGAACACTTCTGGAACTTTGCTAATTCCGATCTCGCTTCTGAGTTCCTCAACGAACCACAGGAAATCGGACTTCCTCTCAGAGGTATCTTCTATGGTGAAGAGGGCTTCAGACACTTCTTTACTGTCAAGCCAGTTGCTTCCATCGCAGACTTCAAGGGACTCAAGATCCGTGTCTCCAACGACCCAGTCATGACAGGTATGGTCAAGGGCCTCGGCGCTTCTCCAACAGTCGTATCCTTCGGCGAACTCTACTCAGCTCTCCAGACAGGTGTTGTTGACGGTGCTGAACAGCCAATCGCTAACTACAGATCAAACGCTTTCCCAGAGGTTGCAAATACTCTTATTCTTGATGGTCATACTCTCGGCGCTATCCAGGCAGTCATCACAGACACAGCATGGAACAAGCTCAACGACGAGCAGAGAGCAGCTATCATGGAAGCAGGAAAGAGAACTCAGGCTTACAACGCTCAGATTTCTCAGGCTAAGGAAGACGAAGTTCTTGCTACACTTAAGGCAGAAGGCTGCAACGTTGTTGAAGTTGCTGACAAGACTCCTTGGGTTGAAGCTTGTGCTTCTATCACAGCTCAGAATATCAAGGGACAGGAAGAGCTCTACGCAAAGATCAAGAATCTCAAGTAAGAGAAAGTCTTCAGATAGTTATTACGGTACTGCTTATGCGGTACCGTAAAGTATTTTCCATTCTTTATATAATGGAGCATCTATGGAAAAATTCTTTAAAACAATGGATAAGATCAGACCTGTCTACGACTGGGTTTACAAGATTTTCCTTTTTATTTGTAAGATCCTTCTCATTGCAGACATCTTGATCACTTCCTACGCAGTTGCAGGACGTCTCCTGCACAAGTGGCTTCCTTTCCTCTCAGACCCAGCTTGGACAGAGGAAATTGTATTGACTCTTATGTCATACATGGCTGTTCTTTCTGCAGCTCTTGCCATCAGACGCGGGGCACACATCAGAATGACAGCTTTTGATAGATATATTCCTAAGAAAGTTCTTTGTGTCTCTGACATCATCGCAGACGTAGCTGTCATGATCTTGGGCTTTATCATGCTCATCTATGGCTGGAAATATACCACAACACTTGGTGTACACGGCAGATACATTTCCGTCACTTGGCTTAGTAAGTTCTGGATGTATTTCCCTGTTCCATTGGCAGGAATCGCAATGATTGTCTTTGAAATCGAAGCAATTTATACAGACGTGAAGAAAATCTGTGGAATACAGGTTGAGGAGGTTAAGTAATGGATACCAATACATTGGCAACTATAGTTCTTCTCGGTGGATTCTTCCTCATGGTTTTCCTTCGTTTCCCAATTGCCTACGCAGTAGGTCTTGCTTCTGCAGCTTGTCTTGCAGTTTTGGGAAAACCACTTATTGAAGTGTGTCGTCTTATGGTAAAGGGAATCAGCTCCTTCTCATTGATGGCTGTTCCATTCTTCATCACCATGGGTGTATTGATGGGTTCCGGTGGTATCTCAGACAAGCTCATCGCTCTTGCAAACAGCTGTGTAGGTTGGATGAGAGGCGGTCTTGCTCAGGTTAACATCGTCGCTTCCTACTTCTTCGGAGGAATTAGCGGATCAGCTTCTGCTGATACAGCTTCCCTTGGATCAATCCTCATTCCTATGATGGTTGACGAAGGATATGATGCTGACTTCTCAACAGCTGTCACCATCACATCCAGCTGTGAAGGATTGCTCGTTCCACCAAGCCACAACATGGTCATTTATGCAACAACAGCAGGTGGAATCAGTGTAGGATCATTGTTCTTGGCAGGATATCTTCCTGGTGCTCTCCTTGCTCTCACTCTCATGATTGGAAGCTATGTCATCTCCGTAAAGCGCCACTATCCAAAGGGAGAGAAGTTCTCATTGATCGGATTCTTGAAGCAGCTTAAGACTTCTATCTGGGCATTGGCAGCTGTCGTCATCGTTGTCATCGGCGTTGTAGCTGGATTCTTTACAGCTACAGAGTCTGCAGCCATCGCAGTCATCTATTCCCTTATAGTATCTGTCTTTGTCTACAAGGGCCTGAATTGGAAGGGCGTATGGAAAGCACTTGATGAATGTGTAAACACACTTTCAATCGTACTTATCCTCATCGCAACATCAGCTGTGTTCGGATATTGTCTTACATATCTCCACATTCCTGATATTGCAGCTTCGGCCATCACATCCCTTACTTCAAACAGAATAATCTTGATTCTTCTCTTGAACGTAATTCTTCTTGTTCTTGGTTGTATCATGGATATGGCTCCAATCATCTTGATTGCAACTCCTATCCTTCTTCC
>JALFYG010000120.1 GCA_022784805.1 Spirochaetales bacterium | reverse complement strand
GAGTAGTGTAAAGGGTGGAAAGTTCGCCCTGATCTGTAAGCCTGCAAGAGTATTCTCAATTGTCCTCTCCGACATCATCGGAGACCCATTGGATATGATCGCTTCAGGCCCAGCTTATCCAGATAAGAGCACCAGCGAAGAAGCTATGGCTATCGCTGAAAAGTATAACCTCACCCTCACTCCGGAAATGAAGGAACTTTTGTCAAAGGAGACTCCAAAGTCCCTGGACAATGTGGAGACTTATGTAACAGGCAGTGTAAAAGAACTCTGTAAGTCAGCTTATGAAAGCGCAGAGAAGCTTGGATATAAGCCATTTATCTTGACTTCCTCCCTCTCATGTATCGCCAGGGAAGCAGGTGTCTTCATGGCAAACATTGCTGAGACTTATAGCCAAAGCAAAGAAAGCCTTGCCTTCATCTGTGGCGGTGAGACAGTCGTAAAGCTGACAGGAAAGGGAAAGGGTGGAAGAAACCAGGAGTTTGCCTTGGCTTCTGCTCCAATTCTCTCAAAGATTGAGAATGCAGCTGTTTTCAGCGTTGGCTCAGATGGAACAGATGGACCGACGGATGCTGCTGGCGGTTATGTTGATACAGATACACTCAAGACGCTGGAAGAAAAAGGTATCGATGTAGGCAAGGTCTTAATGGACAATGATGCTTATAACGCCCTGAAAGAAACAGATGGCCTGATAATCACAGGACCGACGGGCACCAACGTCAACGATTTTGCAGTTCTTCTTATAAAGAGATAAGTTATGGCCACCCTCGGGTGGCCATTAAAATGTCTAGTAATATAGATTTAGTCAATCATTTCATCCAGGAAGTTCTTCATCTTGGTGGCCATGGATCCTAGCTGCTTCCCAAGCATACTCTCGTTCTTAAACTTACCGCTGGAAATAGAGATTGGGAAAGTCTCTTCACCAACAGTCAAATTCAACTGGATCTTTCCCTCCCTGTCTATTGAACACTCCTTGTAGTCAGAGAAAGGGAACACGATGGTGTTGTCTTTCCATGCAACGGCACAGACTTTCTTCTCATCATCCCTTGCAGCCATCACACCATCTTCTGTGTCTGTGATTATCTTCACCACAAGACTATTGTCGCCAATAGATTCTTTTTCCCTGATGCTTTCTGAAAGAGGATTAAATATGTTGTTATATCTCTCTTCCATATTTGCTGTATTCTTCTTTCCTATAGTCTTTGAAAAGATGACCATGGCCACAAATATAAGGGCGATGACGCAAACTATAATCAAAAATGTTCCCATAACGAGTCTCCAATCTATTTCTTAGATTGTAGATTACTTCAATTTGCCCCTTACTTCCACTATATAAGCTCTAAGAAGTTGTCTGCTTTTGTTTGGAACTCTTTGAAAAACTCAGAAACATGGTAGTCGTCGGTGGTTGCATGGTGGACGGTAATGGAAAGAGGAAAGAGTAGTCTCCCTTCTTTCTCCATAAACTTTCCTCCTTCAATGGAGGGAAAGAAATAAGGATGGGGAGAAGTTGTGGTCAAGGAAAAGGAAGAGAAAGAGAGCCAAGGTATGACAGAGATAGTGTATGCGTTCTCTGGCGGTGTAGCGTCGGGAATGCCTAGAAATCCTTTGTTTTCTCCATACTTCTTTTGGTTTTCGACATAACTCGCGTGAAACTCCAATAGGGAGGGAGAGTACTCTGTCCATAACATCGATATAGTGTGGTCATCTTCATGGAACGTTGGATAGAAGGGAGTCAGAGTTTTGTAGTGCCCCACATTCTCTCCTTTGATGGCGACTCTGAACTCTTCCATTCTATTAAATATGGAAGTAGCGAGCCAGAGAAAGGATGGAAAGAACTTCAGGTTCCTCTTCTTTATATCCCTCATCATATTCGTTATGTCGAGAGTGGATGTGATGGAGTAAGTAGTAGGTGCGATTCTGGAAAAGTATAGAAAGGTGTCACGCCTATTCCATGTGTTGATATCGAGTTTTGAAAATTCAATTGCCATATTAGCCTCCAAGAATTTATTTCCCTAAATTGTCTTAAAAGACACCAAATACTCCGTTGAGAAAAGAGAGAATCATCATGTATACTCCACTTGGAGGCTGAAATGAAGTTTGTATCGTGGAATGTCAATGGACTGAGAGCAGTAATGGGAAAGAATTTTGTGGATATCTTTTCATCCTTCGATGCAGATTTCTTTTGTCTGCAGGAGACGAAACTCCAAGATGGACAGATTGATCTCTCTTTCCCTTCCTACCATAGCTATTGGAACTACGCGGAGAAGAAAGGGTATAGCGGGACCGCTATCTTTACCCGTCATCAGCCTTTGAGTGTCAGTTATGGTATCGGCATTGAAGAACATGACAAAGAGGGAAGGGTAATAACTCTCGAGTATGATGACTATTATATGGTGAACGCCTATATTCCTAACTCCCAGGATGGACTCAAGAGACTGGAGTACAGAATG
>JALFYG010000052.1 GCA_022784805.1 Spirochaetales bacterium | reverse complement strand
GTCATGGCATACTCCACCGGTGCAAAGAGAGGTTAAGATATGGATGGAAAAAAACTGAAGAATGGAATTGGAAAAGCCTGGTCCCAGTATTCATTTATAATCGTCATGTTTATTGTGATGATAGTTTATGCTATTGCTATCAGCGCCAATGGTAACTCCTTCAAGTGGAGCCACATTGCTGCAATCTTGGGTTCCCAGAACACATGTATCGTAGGAACAATGGCTCTTGGTATGGCTTTGGTAATCATAACAGGCCAAATTGACCTCTCAATTGGTTCCTCTCTTGTTTTGACCACCAGTGCAACAATTGTAGCCTTCAATATGACAAACTCCATTACTGTCATGATCCTTACAGCTCTTATTGTTGGTGGACTCTGTGGTCTTATTAACGGCTTGTTGGTAGGACTTGCCAAGATGCCTCCGTTCATCGTTACTCTTGGTACAATGTTGATCTATAGATCTCTTACTCTCTCTGTAGTAAGAACAATGGATTCCTCCATCACAGGATCAAACTCCAGCCAGTTTGCAATGCTCAGAACAAACAGCAAGTATAACTTCTTGAGAATGCAGTTTGGAACAGGCAAGCTTCAGATTGGCGGTTTCTCAGTTCCTTACATCACATTTGTATTCTTATTGATGGTTATTCTCTTTGTAATAATCAGTAAGAAGACAAAGTATGGAAAGAGTGTTTATGCTGTTGGTTCCAACGAGAAGAGTGCACACCTTTCAGGTATCAACACAACATTCGTCAAGATTTCCGTATTCGTCATCACAGGACTTCTCGTTGGTGTCGCTTCCTTCCTGCAGGCTTGTAAGATTGGAAACATCACACCAGCTTCTTCTGGTCAGAGCTATGAAATGTATGCTATTGCAGCCGTAGTTTTGGGTGGAATCAACATGTCTGGTGGTAGAGGAAAGCTTCTTGGTGTTCTCTTTGGAGCTCTCTCTTACACAACCATCAACTTTATCATCGTATCTATCCCTTCTCTCAGTGTCGACATCCAGGATACATTCCAGGGCTTGGTACTTATCATTGTCATCCTTATTCAGACAGCAGGACCTGTCATCAAGGAAAGCATCCAGACAGCAAAGAGAAGAAGACTTGCTCAAGCAGAAGAATAAGAGCGAAAAACACTACTCCCTTGGCCAGGCTTTTGTCTGGCCATTTTTAGAGATAAAAAAGCAAAAACATAATTATTTAGATGGCTTATGGGCTATGATATAGCTATGCATTACGTGAAAGTGAAGGGAATAGTATCTCCCAAGGGAGGAATGAACCTCTATAGAGGGTGCCAACATGGCTGCATTTACTTTTGGCTTAAATACCAAAAACTTGATATTTATTATTGCCTACATCCATTTCAGATTAAGGGTAAGAAAGAATAAGGGGAAAATAAGAGATAACTGACAAAAACCCTTGATAATCAGCCATATCAAGGATAAAAGTAGGTTATACGGCTGATAATCCGCATGTTAAGGGGTTATAGAGTGAGATATAGCTTCTTTTTTGGTATAACCAGACCAGAATAAAGAAGAGAAACTAGCAAAGCTGTTTTTCTATTGTCTCTTTTACGTTCACATCTGTAGTTTTGATTCTGATGATGTTTAAACCAAAAGATTTGAGTATTCGGTCTTTTCGCTTATCTCTTTGATTCTGGATGGTCTTTTCATGTTGTTTCCCATCCACTTCGACTATCAGTTGTATTTTCTTACTTAGGTCGTCAAATATAACGAAGTCACAATGGGAGCCAGGGGATAGGATAAAGTTTCTGTCTTCAATGTCTCTGACACTGCCAGGAGAAATGATTTTTCTCAAAGGATAGTTAAATTTGAAAGAGAGAAGTCCAAACTGCCTTGAAACGCAAATATCGTTGATCACTGTTCCGATAATGTTCTCACTGTCATATTCTGATATCTTCAGCATTCTCTTTTTCATCTCTTCCAGAATAGGAGAGTAGTCATCATACATAAGGTCGAAGACAGAGAGAACATCGGTCTTTCTTCGTTCTGTATTACTTGAGTAATATTGGGCGTAGCTTGAAAAATCATGCAGCAATGTTCCTTTTTGGTTCAGAGCTTCAGATGAAGCTATGACGAACAGTTTTTTCTTTGCTCTGGAAACAGCCACATTAATAAGGTTTGGATTATTTAAGAAGTCAGTTTGTTCTGGATCATTATAGAAAACAGTCCTATCTGATGTAGTGGATAGGATAATAGTATCACGCTCTTTTCCTTGGAACTTATGTACTGTATCTACGAGTATTCTTTCATCTTTCAAGTTGTTTCTGATGAGTGAAACTTGATCTCTGTAAGGTGCTACAACCCCGATATCTTCTTGTTTTTCTTGAGAAGGAAGTATTTCTGATCTGATGATCTCCATTTGACGAGGATTTGTTCTTCCGATTGCTGTATGGGAAGGGGTTTCGATGATTTTTATGCCGCAGCTCTTTTTGTGTTGTGTCTGGATTACCAACTGGTTGTCATAGAATCTCTTGTTGCAAAAGCCAATGATCTCAGGATCACATCGGTAGTGCTCTTTTAAAAGAGTATTTGGAATATTGCCCCCATAAGCCGCGATAATGGCGCCGAGAATACTGAATCTTCTGTAGTCAATGAAGGAGGGCAGATTGTATTTGTGTCGTATGACATCCAAGGGTTCTTTTAGTATTTCTGGAACAACATGTGGTAGTTGCTTGGAATCCCCTACAATTACAGCGTTTCTCGCTGAAGCCAAGGCTAAAAAAGCACTTGTCAGATTAACCTGGCTCGACTCGTCGATAATAACGTAATCGAATAAGACACCCCTAGGCGCGGAGTACTGAAGAGAGTGGGTGGTGCTTAAAACAATTGGGTAGTGAGTAAGAAAGTCGTTGCTTGTTCTATATCCCTTTGGGGTAAAACACTTGTCCTCCAATTTAGAATAACGCTCTTTTAGATAGTAAAAAAGATATTCAGTAGATTTTCCATAATATGTTTTAAGAGTATCATTTATGTATTCCGATGGATATTTCATTGCAATATCTTGAATTGTCGACTTTAGTTCATCGATTTTTGCAGGATAATACCGCCCAAGTAGGAAGTCTATGGCAGTGGATGGAGAGAAATCTGACTTTGGCCAGAATCCGAAATGAAGAAACATCTTGAACTTTGTCAGAAACATCCATCTGAAAGAGGAATAGATCGTTTCAATGAAAGCTGCAGATTTTAATAAACCTTCAGAGGAATAATCCTTCAATAACTTCTTGGGAATGCGAGGGGCTGGACTTGTATTGTACTCATTCTCTGTTTCCTCTACCTGAAGCTCTCGGATAAAAGAAATATACTTGGCTTTTTTCCTGGTGGATTTATAGATTTCCTTTACCTTCTCTTCAATCTCTTTCATTTCTTCTGGCTTTGAGGCCTTATCGATGTGTTCAAAGGTTTTCTTAAGAGTGTCTTTTGAAGGTTGGGAGGAAAAGAAATGCTCTATATTTGCTTTGTTTCCCAAGAAAGCACAAAGAGAACCTAAGTTTTCTCTTTCCAGTTTTTCATAGACGTTTCTCGTTGCCTCATTGTTCCCAGAGACAACTGCAATGGTTTTTCCTTCAATAAGAAGATTTGAAATGATATTAAGGATGGTTTGTGTCTTACCTGTGCCTGGAGGTCCCTGAATAATTGATATCTTCGATTGTAAGGCTCTTTTTATAGCTTGCATTTGCGATAAATTGGCGGAGAAAGGAGCGATGATTGGATTGTTGTATTTCTCTTTAGATAGATTATCTTGATTGAGAAGAGTATTAAGAACAGAGTCATCTCTGATTTTCATATCTTTCAATTGAGAGACGAGGAAGCCTGGTTCATCATCCTCGTCAGAGGTTCTGGATTCGTCGATTGCTGCAACTTCCATCAAGTAATCCACTATTGCAGAAATACCTTGTTCCGTTCTTTTGTCTTTGACAAATTGTATGGATGAGAAAGGGACAGTGGCCTTCTTGTCGTCGAAGTATATAACCTTACACCAGGAATCAAAGTGAAGGATCTCTTTTATTTCCGGTTGAAGTTTCCCTTTAATAAATACAAGCCTATTGTCCACGGCTAACTGCTTTGGCTCCTCTATGTAGGTGATTCTACCCAAGCTATATTTAAACTCAATGGGACTATTTACGAATGTAATGCAGTATCTGGAGCTTTCTTCATTTTTGTAGATGGTTAAGATATCTTCTGTGATATCTCTGCCATCTTTGTTGTCTATTACGCAATACAACCGCCAGTCCATGATATGTACTATAGCATGTGATTAAGTTTTTGACTTTCAAGTATGCTTGTCATTTCTTTAGTCTTACATAATGGAGTTTTAGGGATTCTCTGCAGGTTATTCTTTAAGTTTGGGCGTAATATTCAAGTTTAACTTGAAAATTACGCTCTATATTATATACTATCTTCATAAGGACTAACATCAATATGATCAAAAGAGTTCAATCAGACACCATACTTAAGAGTGCAGGGCAAGTTCCTGTTGTCACTTTACTTGGTCCGAGACAAGCAGGAAAGACTACTTTGGTAAAAGAACTATTTTCCGATTACACCTATGTGAATCTTGAAGACATGGCTGCAAGAGAATTGGCTGAAAAAGACTATATTGGGTTTTTCAAGAAATATCCTGAGCCAATGATCATCGATGAAATCCAACGTGTTCCTGAACTTCTTTCAGCTATCCAAGTGAAAGTCGATGAAAATAGAAGGCAGAATGGTCGATTCATTTTGACTGGAAGTCATCAACCTGGGCTAAGAGAAGCAGTGGCTCAGTCATTGGCAGGAAGAACCACGATCCACACGCTGTTTCCTCTTAGCGTCGAAGAACTGCGTCTTTGTGGAAAGATGAAAGAAGTTGATGAAAGCCTTATCAGAGGCTTTATGCCAGAGTTGTACTTGGATCAAGTAAGAGATCCAGACGTTTATTATCGTGACTATCTGGACACTTACGTGGAAAAAGACCTCCGCCAGATGATTGCTGTGAAGAATCTGAATCTTTTCCTTCGTTTTCTGACTCTACTTGCAGGAAGAGTCGGGCAAGTTGTCAACTTAAGTAGTATGGCGGGAGAAGTCGGTGTCTCGTCGACAACATTGGGGGAATGGCTGTCTGTTTTGGAAGACTCTTTTATTGTCTTCAGACTCCAGCCCTATTTTTCGAATATAAGTAAGCGAATAACAAAATCTCCAAAAGTGTATTTTGTAGAGCCAGGGCTGGCTTCATATCTCTTGGGAATTGAGACAGCAAGACAGGCATCTAGAGATCCTTTAAGAGGAAGTCTCTTTGAAAACATGGTTGTGCTGGAAGCTTTAAAGTGTAGATTGAACGACAATAAAACACCTAATCTTTTCTATATGAGGACAGAGAAAGGAGTTGAAGTGGATTTGATTCTAAAAAAAGAAGGAATGCTGTTTCCTTTTGAGATCAAATCTTCGATGACTCCTAATAAAGAATACGCAAAGAATATGAAGCTTTTCTGCAACGCAGAACCTAACGCGGGGCCAATGAGCGTCATCTATTGCGGGGACGACTATGATTCTTATGAAGGGTGCAGATATCTTAATTACTCAGAACTGGCAGAAACCTTGCGGGAGTAGTGCAAAATAAGCATTGAAAGTTTAATGATTCTCAGTCTTTTCCAAATGATAATAGACTACTTTATCGGCAAAAATATGAGAAAAGGATGGGCATAAGTATTTGGAAACTTTGCCGATAGAATGAAAACTTTTGAAAGATTATTTCCGGATCAAATATTCATAATGAAGCCCTCTGAAAAAATATTTGAAAATTTTAATTGCATGCATTGATTTAAGTTGTATTTTTAAAACACCGTAACTCCTTATTTTTCACATGTCATTTTTTCGTTTTTTCGCGTTATAGAAGTAAGGAGGGAAAATGAAGAAAGAGAAACGCAAAGACAGGTCGTCCAAGCTTTTCTTCTCCAACCCGGAACATGCAAGGGAGATTGTCGGCCTTGCATTGA
>JALFYG010000009.1 GCA_022784805.1 Spirochaetales bacterium | reverse complement strand
CATCCGGTGCCTTTCTTCCCATCTGCTCAAAGAGCTCAATGGAGATACTCTTCTTTCCCTCGATTGTCATTGGGTTATAAGCTGTGTTGCGGTTAATGCCTCCATGAAGCTTTGTATACTCAATGGAGAGCTTGAATGCATCGTCATATGTTCCCTTTACAGGTATAACTTTTGCACCATACAAAACAGACTGCATAAGTTTGTTGATAGGAGCGGAAGCTGGAACAAACAGGATGATATCCAAGCCCATGGCTGCTCCGACTGCACTCATTGCAGCTCCTGCATTTCCTGTACTTGCAAGTGCAATCTTCTTTTCTCCCAGTGCCTTTGCCTGAAGTGCGACTTCATAGGATGCTCTGTCTTTGAAAGAACCGGAGATAAGCTGAGAATCCAGCTTGAAGTAAAGGTTCTTCACTCCTGTTTCTTCCTGAAGTCTTCTTGGAGCCATCAAAGGAGTGACACCGATTGGATATGCTTCTTCATCTGTTGCTGGATAAGGATAGAAGTCATTTGGTGTTACGTGTTCTTTTTCTTTTGCTTTCTGAAGAACTTCTTTATCAAGTTTTACAATAAGATTCCCCTTTGGGAATGATGTTCCGTCATTAAGTGTACTACATTCAGGACACTGATACATTATCTTGTCTGTGATGTACTCTTTCTGACAATCACTGCATACATATTTGAAGCGCACAATAATCCTCCAAAAATATAGCCGGGGATTCCTCCCCGGCGAAACCGGCATTTATCAGCCTTTGATCATTTCGTTGAACTCTTTGATCATCTCGTCGATTGTTTCTGTCATCTTTGGGATGTCTTTCCAGTAGTTTCTGTCATACCACTGTCTGTTGAGTTCATCATATGTCTTACCCTGCTGTTCTACCCATGTATAGTACTTAAGGTTATGGACTCTGAGTCTTTCATAGTATGTAAGCTCGAGAGCGTTCTCCATTGTCTGGTGCATGAGAGCTGCAGCATGAACCTTAGCAGCTTCTGTAAGAGAGAACTTGCCCTGCTGTTCCTCAAGTTCCTTCAGACGTGATGTGTACATGACGCTGGAGTCTGTAAGGATTGTGAATACACAATCATCTTCATCCATTTCATAGTACTTAGCCATCTTGATGGCAGAGAGCATGTTGCCGATACCGCTGATTCCGAAGAGTGCGAGATTCTCGATATCCTTGTCTTCGACACCGATGGACTTGAGATACTCTTTTCCTTCTGGTTCGTTGAAGAGTCTGTAGATATCCATACAATCCTGATCGTCGATAGAGCAGATCATGTCAGTATTCTTTACGTTGTGGATCCATGGTACGTGCTTGTCTCCGATACCTTCGATTCTGTGAGCACCAAATCCGTTTCTGAGGAGAGTTGGGCACTGGAGAGCTTCACCTGCTGCGATCTTGATGTTTGGATAAACATCCTTGAGGTGGTCGCCAGCTGCGAGAGTTCCGCCGCTACCTGTGCTGGAAGCATAACCGCGAACGTTCTCATCCTTGATTCCAAGCTTCTTGATGACTTCAAGAATAGCAGATCCTGTTACTTCATAGTGCCAGAGATAGTTTTCGAACTGCTCGAACTGGTTGAAGATAACAATGTGCTTTCCTCTTTCTTCATCGAGTTCATGGCACTTGTCGAAGATTTCTTTTACGTTGGATTCACATCCAGGTGTTGCAATGATTTCACCGGCAACAGTCTTGAGCCAGTTGAATCTTTCCTGAGACATATCTTCAGGAAGAATAGCGATAGACTTACATCCGAGAAGAGCTGAGTTGTAAGCACCACCACGGCAGTAGTTACCTGTGCTTGGCCATACAGCCTGCTGCTCTACTGCGTCGAAGTTACCAGATACGAGAGCTGGTGCGAGACATGCATATGTTGCTCCAACCTTATGGACACCACATGGGAAGAACTTTCCAGCAAGGGCGTAGATGTGAGCCTTTGTTCCGGTGATCTTTCTTGGGATTTCAATAAAGTTGACACCACCAAACTGTCCACCCTTTTCCACTGGTTCGTTGTGCCAGTTGATTCTATAGAGGTTAAGTGGGTTGACATCCCAGAGTCCTACATCCTTAAGTTTGTCTTTTATTTCCTGAGGAATGAGGTCTGGATTCTTCATCTGGGCAAAAGTAGGAAGAGTGATTCCCTTCTCTCTACATCTTGCAACGTTCTTTGCAATTATTTCAGGTTTCTTTTCAAGGTTAATGAGCATTTTTTTCTCCTGTTTAGTTTAGTATAGTGGGAAAACTACATTTGTAAAGAAAATAATGATGGAAAAATTGAAGATTTATTATGAAATTGAGGTATAGTTAAAAAATCTGTAGTTTTGACCATATATTATCCACAATTTCAGATAACATTTTTTCGTTTTCTGCAAGTGAATGGAGTTGCAAAATGTTGCATTTATCCTTTTGGGAGGCAAAAAATACGTTTAAATACCCATTTTCCGAGTATTTTTCAGCTAGATGTGAGAACACAT
>JALFYG010000016.1 GCA_022784805.1 Spirochaetales bacterium | reverse complement strand
TATAGATACCAAGCTTCTCATATAGAAGCATATATAACCCTGTCTCCAGAAGCGTGGCAGCCGCTCCCACTATACAATACCTTATAAATGTAGCCCTCGCTTTAAGGAAGGCTACTACTCTATTCTCTTTCTTTTCTTCGCTCATTGTCAGAAATATATCAATAAAGCTTTGTTTCTACAAACCTCAAAGGATTCTTTCACCTTTGACCCATTTACCCTTTATTCCTGTCTTGTCACCATGGAGATATGCAAATCTCTCAAGGCGCTCTACAGGAGAAAGATACCTAGGACATGGAATGGCTTCATCTGAGAGGATCAAGACATCCCCGTCATAACCCTTCTCAAAGGATCCCACCTTTCCAAAGAAGGCTCCGCCTCCCTTTGTTGCAAGATAGAATGCATCAGAGAATGACAGAGGCTCGAATGAATTATCTACATAGCGCCAATAGAGCTTTGAGACCTTTACAGCATCTACAGCTGCATCAAATATGGACTCTGTGGTTCCTCCTGCGATATCGGAACCAAGACCTACATTAAGCCCCTCTTCCATATACTTTCTTACCGGTGCTATTCCAGACTTCAAGTTCTCATTGGACTCAGGGCAGTGAGCAATAAAGACACCATTCTTCTTCATAAGGGCAATCTCATCTTCCCCTGAGAGTACACAATGGGCCATTATACATCCGTCTTCTCCTCCAAAGAGACCGAACTTATCATAAGCGTCACCATAGAACTGTGACCAAGGCTCCAACTCCTTAACAAACGCAACTTCGCCTGTGTTCTCACTTAAGTGGGACTGTACTGGAAGTCTCCACTCCTTTCTTATGACAGAGAGTTTCTCCATGAGTTCGTCTGTACAGGAAGGAACAAAGCGAGGAGTGAGGATAGGTTTGACACATCGATAACCTCTTTTCTCACACTCTTCCAGCCATCTGATTGTATTCTCGCTGGATGCTTCTGCGCTCTCTTCCCTCAGCTCATCAGGGGAGTTTCTATCCATGTTGACCTTACCCACATAGCTGATGATTCCACTCTTCTCCAGCTTATCCATCAAGCACATTGTTCCCTCAACATGGAGAGTAGAGAAAGCGACTACTCTTGTAGTTGCACTCTTCTTGATAGCTTCAGTGAAGTAGGAATATATATTGTCTGCATATGAAATGTCGCTGAACTTTGATTCTTCAGGGAAAGTATAAGTATTGAGCCAATCCATCAACTCCAGGTCCATATTGGTGCCACGGAATGCAAACTGAGGTGCGTGGACATGAAGATCCACTAATCCTGGGACAACCAAGTTGTCTCCGGCATCTATTAATTCATAATCCATATATTCCTCTGGAATGGAATCAAAAACACCTTCAGAGAGCCCATCTTTTATTACCAAATAACCTTTTTCAGCACTTTTAAGCTCTTTATTTGTCTCAGCCCAGACTATGTTTCCTTTTACTATGAAGCTATTCATTTCTTTATTCTCCATGAAAAGTTTACTTCATATTTTCTAAAAAGCAACAATTTGCAACAAAACTACATCTTTCTCCCTATTTATTGGATGGTTTTGCTTATATGTTCTCTGAGAGAATAGTCAAAGCTCTTTCAAAGGCCTCCATATCCAAGTTGGAATAACTAATCAGAAAGTCATGGGTATTGTCGTGATAAAGAGAGAAATCAGATAGTGCTGATATTCTTATTCCCTCTTTCAATAGGAGAGCTTTTATCTCCTCATCTGTAAGGCTTGTATCAAGGCGGAGAATGAAATGAAGCCCTGAGTCATTCTCAATTACACTGGACTTATCTTTCAAAGGACCAGAAGAGAGAAGAGAGAGAACCAGCTTACGTTGTCTGATATAGTAGAGCCTCATCCTGTTGATATGCTTTTCAAAGAAGCCCTCTTCTATGAAGGAAGCGAGAGTATATTGCTCGAAGCTGGATACTGTGGATGAGTAGAATGAGAGCTTCTCCTTAAATCTTTCAGAAAGCTCCAATGGCAGAACCATATAGCTTATTCTTACAGTGGAAGCCAATGACTTGGAAAAGGTATTCATGTAGATGACGCTTCCACTGCTATCGAGGGTGTAAAGGGTTGGGACAGGATTTCTCGATACCCTAAACTCGCTGTCGTAGTCATCTTCGATGATATATCGCCCATCATCAGCAGATGCCCAAGAAAGAATCTCATAGCGCCTATCAAGGGGCATTGTTATTCCTGTCGGATAGTGATGATTGGGGCTGATATGGGCTATCTCAGCATTCGTTTCTTCCAAGTCTAACAGTGAGAGTCCCTTTTCATCCAATCTGACTCTCCGACTCTCCACACCATTGGCGTCATAGATTCTCTCCAGCTTCATATACCCTGGGTCTTCGATGGCATAGAGCTTATCTCGGCCAATAAGCTGGATGATCAATGAATAAAGATACTCCGTGCCTGCTCCAACCAAAACTTGGGATGGAGACACGATCATTCCCCTGAAGGAAGAAAGATGGTGGGCAATGGCCCTGCGTAATTCCAATACGCCTTCAGCACTCATGGGAGAAAGAAGTTCATTCTGTCTTTCAGCCATTGTCTTTCTCATTAATCTCGACCAGATTGAAAAAGGAAAGTTCTCCTCTTTCACTCTGTTATTTGATAAATCCGGCAGATCCAAAGGCTTCTCTTCTTCCTCTTCCTTGATGGAGAAAGAGACAAGAGATTTCTTCTTTCCTCCCTCTTGGGACACATAGTAGCCCTTCTTCTCTATGGCTGTGATATACCCCTCGCTTACAAGCTGGTCATATGCATTCTGGACAGTAATGGTACTTACACTACAGTTTCTGGCAAAGGTTCTCTTTGAGGGAAGCTTCTCTCCCCTCTTTATTTTCCCCTCTTCTATGTCCCTTTTTAATGCCTTATATAGCTCTTTTGACAAGTGTCCCTTTGTTTTGTCTAGAGTGTAGGTAAGCATATGTAAGCCTCCAATCTGGTATTACCAATATAAAAGATATCTGAACATTTTTATATAACCAGTCTGATG
>JALFYG010000287.1 GCA_022784805.1 Spirochaetales bacterium | reverse complement strand
GACAAAAGATGCTGGGCAGTGTGCTCCTTCATATAGAAATATCTATGAGCCCAATCAAGCTTCAATAAGCCCTTTGTACCGACTACGGGAAGTTCACCTTCAATCACATGTAATGGAGTTCCGTCTTTATCTTTTTTAGTGTCAACGATTCTCCACTCCCCAAATGAGCCTCTGTCTCCAGGCTGCCCGCCACACTCCGGGTAGAAGATTGTCTTATCTAGGACAACCTTTCCCTCTCTTATCTCCACGACTTCCGCTTCAACTTCCTTTAGATAGGCATCCTTATAATATAATAGCTCACTCATCGTTACTTCCTCTTCTGTGTCCTTGGTGTGCAACAGGTAAGCGTAAGTGGAGTTTATATCCCAAAACTCTTGCTCCGATAGTAAAGAGAGCGGTTACCCATAGATTCACTGATGCAGGACACCCGATATAAGAGAGAAGAAGGAACAACAAGGCACCAAGAATAGAAGCAGAGGCATAGAAGTCAGAGGTAAATACCATAGGAACTTCCTTGGCAAATATGTCTCTTAGTACACCTCCCCCTACAGCACTTAAGCATCCAGAGAAAACAATACCAACAGGGATGATGCCATAAGTAGCAGCCTTCTCACATCCCATGGCTGTGAAGAAACCCAAGCCTACAGCATCGAAGAACATAATGTGGGAAGGGAATGTGTCCACTTCACAGTTTTCTGCTATCAGGAACATCAATAAGCCTGCCACGAATGCCACCACTATGTATACGCTGTTCTGATACACAGCTACAGGTACGGCGCCAATAAGAACATCTCTTATCATACCACCTGCACAACCGACGGTTATTGCAAAGACAATGACACCGAGAAAATCCATTTTCTTGCTCACAGCCTTTGCCGCCCCGCTGAGAGCAAAAACGAAAGTACCGAACACATCAAATAAGAGAAGAATGCTGCTATTCATATCAATAATAGGATAATACTAAAGTGGTATCCTCGTCACCGACTCTGATACCTTCACTTCAAAGATTCCAAAGCTTACAAACATGCTCAAATCACCATTTACAGAAATTTAGTGTTAGCGAAATAACAAATAACACAATTTTTCTGTTCCCTCTTGAACATGAGATTTGAAGTATGCTAATAATTTAGCAATCGCGTGTTTTAATTATCTTATTTCTTTAATATAAAATAAGATACAAAAATAATGTTGAAAATTGATACAATTAATTTTCTTATTGTTTCATCAATTTCACCTTATTTTCTTCAGCGATTCCTAAAAAAGGAGGAAAACAATTTACGATTACGCAAAATTCATGGCTGAACTAGAAAGAAAAAATCCTGCCCAGCCAGAATTCATCCAGGCTGCAGGCGAAATCATCGCTTCTGTCATCGACACAGTTAACGCAAACCCACTTTACCTTAAGAATAAGATTCTTGACCGCATCACTGAGCCGGATAGAGTCATATCATTCAAAGTCGAATGGGAAGATGACGAACACAATATCCAGGTCAACAGAGGATATAGAGTACAGTTCAACAATGCAATCGGACCATATAAGGGAGGCCTCAGATTCCACCCGTCAGTAACTCTTGGTACATTTAAGTTCCTTGGCTTCGAGCAGATCTTCAAGAACTCCCTCACAACTCTCCCAATGGGCGGTGGTAAGGGTGGTTCTGACTTCTCTCCAAAGGGAAAGAGTGACCAAGAGATCATGAGATTCTGCCGTGCATTCATGACAGAGCTTCAGAAGTATATCGGTCCAGACACTGACGTTCCTGCTGGAGATGTAGGCGTCGGCGGAAGAGAAATCGGCTTCATGTATGGCACCTACAAGAGACTCAGAGACGAAAACACTGGTGTCCTTACAGGAAAGGGAATCGGCTGGGGTGGCTCTCTGATTCGACCTGAAGCAACAGGTTTCGGCGCCCTCTACTATGCAGACGAACTTTTGAAGGACTTCAATGACACAATTGAAGGAAAAAGAGTATCAATCTCTGGTTATGGCAATGTTGCTTGGGGTGCTGCCATCAAGGCAACAGAGATGGGTGCAAAGGTTGTCACTATCAGCGGAAGCAAGGGCTATGTCTTGGATGAAGATGGAGTCAACACAAAAGACAAGTGGGACTACATGCTGATGATGAGAGCAACTAACAGTGGCGACTTAAGAGGATATGCCGAGGAGTTCGGTGCCAAATACTTCCCTGGAGAGAGACCATGGAATGTCCCTGTCGACATCGCTATGCCTTGCGCTTATCAGAACGAGCTTAACAAAGAGAATGCCGAAGCCCTCGTCAAGAACGGCGCAAAGTATATCATCGAGACAAGTAACATGGGATGCACACCTGAAGCTGTTGAAGTCTTCAAGAGTGCTGGCATTCCTTTTGCTCCTTCAAAGGCTGCCAATGCTGGTGGCGTCGCTGTTTCCGGTTTGGAAATGAGCCAGAACGCCGCTCACCTTGAGTGGTCCAGCGAAGAGGTGGACAAGAAGCTCCACGACATCATGGTCTCCATCCATGACGCATGCGTAAGAGAAGGCAGAGAGAAAGATGGAAGCATCAACTACATCAAGGGTGCAAACATCGCTGGCTTCAAGAAAGTTGCAGATGCTATGTGTGCTCAGGGCTATTGATTTTCCCTTTCCTTATTCTTCGGCTCCGAAAGGGGCCGAATATTTTTTGCCTCAATCCCCTTAACGCTTCTTGTTTTTGAACTTACACTTAAAGAGGAGGCATTACATGGGAAGAATTAAGAGTGCATGGGAGATTGCACTGGAAAAGACAGAATCAATCGAAGTCGATGCAAACAAGATTAGACATAACGCAAATATAGATGCCATCAGAAGAAAGGCAGGAGCTTACCTTCTAAGCGAAGAAGACACTGAAGAGAACACAAAGTCTGAACTTATGAAATACAGTCAGGAAGACCTGAAAGAGGCACTTGGACAGAAAATAATCAACTCCCTTTCTCTTCCTCAGACAGAAATGGGAGAAAGCAAGAAGCCACAGCGTCTCTCTTTCCTTCTCTCCATTGCCCTACCAGGAAACACAGAAGTGGCAAACTTCCTTTCTGATGTACTGAATCATATGGCTCAGTATCCAAAGCACAGAGATCAGATGATGGAACAACTTAAGAGCCAGTTCGAGCCAATGCTGAGAGACAAGGAAGAGAGAATGAGAGCTCAATATGGAGAAGCTCCTCATCTTACCTTCGAAAATGACAAAGAGTGCAGGGAAATGGCCAATAAGTATCTTGAGAGACTTCAGGATCAATATCAGAAGACTCTTGATGACGCCAAGGAACAACTCAAGGAAGTTTTTAAATAAGAAACATGAGCACTACAAAGGATTGGATTAGATACAACTTTCAGGAAGAATTCAAAGAGCTTGAAGATAGTTATGAAAAGAAGATAAAGAAAATCGAAGAAGAAAAGGAGTAACAACTTCTAGAACAAAAAATACAGATTGCAGGAAGACTTCTTGAAGCAGGAACTATGTCAATTGAAGAAATCGCAAAATATACAGACCTCGAAGAGTCTGAAGTCAAGAAGCTTGCCATGAAAAAGGATAGCTAATTTTCATAATATTTTTACTTTGAAGGAAAGGGGCCAAAAGCCCCTTTCTCATTTCCAATAATCTTTCATTCTGTTTTTCAGAGATTCCCTGTATCCATCCCAATCGGTAATAGGAGAAAGGGCCACTCCATCCTCGACTGCAGCCTTGGCAACAGCCACAGCCTCCCATTCGATGACTCTTGGATCAAATGGCTTCGGGACAATGTAATCCCTGCCGAAAGCGAAGTCCTTGCCACCGTAGGCCTTTCTTACTTCTTCCGGAACTTCTTCCTTGGCCAGAGCTGCCAATGCAAGAGCTGCAGCCTTCTTCATATTCTCCGTGATATCTGTGGCTCTTACATCCAAAGCCCCGCGGAATATGAAAGGAAAGCCCAAAATATTATTAATCTGATTAGGGTAATCACTTCTACCTGTGCCCATGATCACATCGTCTCGTACAGACTTGGCTTCTTCATATGTAATCTCTGGGTCTGGATTAGCCATGGCAAACACTATTGGATCTTTGGCCATAGAGCGTAGCATGTCTGCCTTCAAGACACCCTTTGCAGAGACTCCCATAAACACATCTGCTCCTACAATGGCTTCTTTCAAGGTACGGCATGGAGTATCGGAAGCCAAGCTTTCATGGACGGGATTCAAACCAGGTCTACCTTTATATATGACTCCGTCGATATCTGTCATGATCAGATTCTCTTTCTTTATTCCCATGGAAAGGAACATCTTTGCGCATGAGCATCCTGCAGCTCCTGCTCCGGAGAACACCACTTTCATGTCCTCAAGCTTCTTTCCAACTATCTCAGCACCATTGATCAAGGCTGCAGAGGCGATGATGGCTGTTCCATGCTGGTCATCGTGAAATACTGGAATATCACATCTCTTCTTCAACTCATTCTCGATAAAGAAGCACTCCGGTCCCTTGATATCCTCCAGGTTTATTCCACCGAAGGTAGGAGAGATGGCAGCGACGATGTCTATAAACTTATCCGGGTCCTTTTCGTTGACTTCGATATCGAATACGTCGATATCTGCAAAGCGCTTAAAAAGAACGCCCTTTCCTTCCATGACAGGCTTACTTGGAAGAGCTCCCCTGTCTCCCAGTCCTAGAATTGCTGTTCCGTTGGAAATGACTGCAACCAAGTTTCCCTTAGATGAATAGCGATATGCGTTGTCCTTGTCCTTATCAATCTCCAAAACGGCAGAAGCGACACCAGGAGTATAAGCCAAAGACAAGTCATCTGCTGTTGCACATGGCTTTGATGGAACGACAGTGACCTTTCCAGGTCTATTCTCACTATGGTACCTAAGAGCTCTTGATTTCAAATCTTCCATTTATATTTCCTCATTCCTTATTCTTAATGACACTTTGTATTGCTTGTATAAGATGACGCATCTCAACAGGCTTTGCAAGATGTCCATTCATTCCAGATTGGAAAGCTTTCTGCTTGTCTTCCTCAAAGGCATTGGCTGTCATGGCGATGACAGGAATCATCCTCTTTGTCTTATCAGAGAGCCTTCTGATGGCCCTGGTTGCTTCATATCCATCCATGACAGGCATCTGGATATCCATCAAAACCACGTCATAGTATCCGGCATCATGGGACTCCAAGGCTTCTAGGCAAATCTTTCCGTCAGTGACCAAATCCACATTCACCTTAAGTTCTCTCAGCATTTCAGAGGCTATCTCCCCATTAATCTCATTGTCTTCTGCCAGGAGTACTCTCTTATTCTCAAGAGAAATATCCTCTGTCATCTCTTCTTTGTTCTCTTCTTCTCCGCTAAGGCGATGGAATGTTATGGAGACAGTAACCGTGGTGCCCTTACCCTGCTCACTCTCGATTTCAATCTTTCCTCCCATTGCATCCACAAGTCTTTTTGTTATGGTCATGCCCAGTCCTGTACCGGAGACACCGCTGAGAGTGGCGTTACGCTCCCTGGAGAATGAGTTGAAAACATAAGGAAGGAATTCCTTTGATATTCCGATTCCATTGTCCTTAACGACAAAGGAGAAGTCTGAAAGGTTCTCATTCTCCCTTATGGTTTCAGTCACCCTTAAGCTAACATTTCCACCCTTCGGAGTATATTTCACAGCGTTACTGATGATGTTTAAGAGAATCTTCTGGACCTTCACTTTGTCACAGAGGATGACGGAGTGACATGCATTGCCTGAGGCCTCGAAATTAAGACCTTTCTTTTCTGCGCTCTCATTGACGGCAATCATTACGTCATTCATCAAATCTTGGCATAAGCAAGGCTTTTCTATGAGATCAAGTCTGTCGCTTTCTATCTTCGCCATATCCAAGACTTCCCCGATAAGGCCCAAAAGTTGGTTTCCGCATATCTGGATTTTGTCGATGTATCCAGATAGCATTCCCTTATCGTCCAGATGCATCTTTGCCAGTTCCGAGTAACCGATGATGGCATTTAAAGGCGTCCTAATGTCATGAGACATATTAAAGAGGAAGTAACTCTTTCCCTTATTCGCCTCTTCAGCCTGAGCCAAGGCATCCATCAGTTTCCTGTTGTATTCAGTTCTCTCTTCTTCGATCTTTGTTATGTCCCTTACTCCCACATAGATTTTAGGTTCATCACTATCTTGGGCATTAAAGGTAAACTTACCTTGATATCTTCTTCTCTCTCCGTCCAATACAACATCATACTCAATGGTGAATTCGTTATTGTTATTACGGAAATACTCCATGAGAGTATTAAATTCCGTAAACTCGAGGAACCTGTTCCTGTCTTCAGGAGCCACGATCTTCTCTGCATAGCTCTTTATATTCTCATCATACTTTACCTTTCCGCTTGAGAACCATGTGGGGCGTGGCCCACTGGAGACAAAGAATACTTTCTCTATTTTTGTCTTTACGTCCACTTCTACCAAGAACACAAAGTCCTCAGTGACTGCAGAGAGAATTCTATCGATCATCTTCCTGTTTTTATTTGCAACAAAGGGTTCCCTGCTGAAAGTATATATAGCCATGGCCAATGTAAAGACAACAAAGAGAACGGCTACATATATCATATTCCTGACAACCAGGGAGATTCCCTTCTCCCTAGGTGTAGTAAGAATAGAATTAGGAATATGGAAGACTACTTTTATTCCACACTTCTCCATCATTAATTCAACGGGGATACAATCGCCATTATCAAGACAAGTGTCTGAAGACCATTCCTCCCCATCAGGAAGAATTATTGAATACTCATAGATGATATCCTTTCTTAATTGAAAAAGGG
>JALFYG010000236.1 GCA_022784805.1 Spirochaetales bacterium | reverse complement strand
TCCTGCGAACAAGTATGAAAAGGTCAAGAAAATCCTCAATTTGGGAATTGAAAAACCTATTTTGGCAAGATTCAGGGACAAAAACCTCGATTAACGCTCAGAATCGAGGTTTTTCACCACCCGGATGCAATTTAGGATTTATAAAAATTAAAACTTATCAACTATATTCATCGAACTCATTACTTCAAAAAAATAGAACACATATATTATGATAAAAGGTAACATAATATGCGTATAATATGCGTATAAATCAGATTAATACAGATGGAAGGCGTTAAAAGATTAATTTTTTCATCCACATAAAATCCCAATGTGTCTTATTTGTGTAGAAAGTGGACTGTAGAGAGAGAAATACCTTATAATCGAAACATGACTCTCAATGAATATTCATCGTTACTCTCAAAAACGCTTAATATCTCAGACTTTCAAGATATTTCTCTTAATGGTGTCCAGATTGATGCTGAAGACAGAGAAATCAAGAGAGCTGCATTTGCTGTTGATGCCTCTCTCTCGGCAATAAAGAGAGCAGTAGAATGGAATGCAGATATTCTTGTTGTGCATCATGGGCTCTTCTGGGGGCGCTGTGAAACCATAACAGGAGATCACTATAAGAGAGTGTCGGAGGCGATTAAAGGTAATTTGATGCTCTATGGAGTCCATATTCCTCTCGATGCAAATGAAACCTATGGTAATAACGCAGTAATTGCAGATTTATTATGCCTTGAGGACAGGGTAGGCTTCGGAGATTGGAAAGGGAAAGAAATTGGAGTCGAGGGGAGATTGAGAGAACCAAAGACTCTCAAAGATATCTCAGAAACATTAGGCTTTGATTGGGATAGGGTGAGAATAATCAATCCTCAGAATAGGGAGAAATTCTCTTCTCTTGCCATTGTCTCCGGCTCCGGATCGGGAGAGATCGACGAGGCAATCGAGAGAAATGTGGATCTTCTTGTTACAGGAGAGATCAAGCACGAAGTATATTGGAAAGCTTATGAAGCGGGGCTTTCTGTTATTGCCGGAGGCCACTACAGGACAGAGACCTTTGGTGTGAAGTCCCTGATGAAAATGACAGAACAGCTGGGAATAGAGTGCGTGTTTATCGAAGAGGATACGGGACTATGATTAAAGACAAGACAAAGAGATTCCTTCCTTATCTTCTCTCCCTGATAATAATTGTCCTGGATCAGGTCTCCAAGTCTTGGATAGTGGCTACAATTCCTGAAGGGACTGTGGGTTATTCATTTTTAGGTGACTTTTTGTGGATAGTTCACGTGAGAAACACAGCAATAGCCTTCAGCATGGGAGAGGGTTTTCCTCTTATCATTAAGTACATATTCTTCATTGGCTTACCTATTGCCTTGATGGTGCTTCTTGTTTGGGCTGTTTATTCTCATAAACTCGATAACGAGATAACTACTCTCCAGCGTTGGTGCCTTGCTGGCATTCTTGGGGGAGGAATGGGTAATCTGATAGACAGAATCTTCAGAAACTTGAGAGTCGTTGACTGGATAAGCGTCAAGTTCTATGGCTTATTTGGCTTTGAGCGTTTCCCTACATGGAATGTGGGGGATGGATGCGTAGTAGTTTCTGTAATCCTTCTCTTGATTACTTTGTTGATCGACGAAGTAAAGAATGGAAAGAAAATGGAGGAAAAGTGATATATGGCTGAAAAGAAGGTGAATAAATGGGTGTTTATGCTCCTTGCAACACTCTTTAATCTGGCATTGGTCTTGGGACTCTTTATTGTTTTGATGGTAGTCTCATCACTTATCTGCAATGCTCTCAGTGTTCCTGAGACAATCGTTATTTATGTGCCTTTCGCTGTTATTGTCGTTTCATTCATTCTCTCTTTCACAATCTACAATAAGGTTATGAAGTGGGCTGTGAAGAAATGGAATCTCAATGAGGCTTTTGAAAAGAGGAACTAAGTTCTGATGCGTTACCAACCCCTATCGAAGATAACAAATGCCTATTGGTATGCATTTAATGACGAGCCAATCGCCACCAGAGGTTCTTTGAAGCTCTGTGATCCTGCATATCTTTTACCAGAGGAGTCACCAGACGGCCTCTGGCATATGTTTGCCCATACTTGGATAGGATTGGAACACTTTACATCTACTTCCGGTTTGGAGTGGAGAAGAGAGCATCTCATTACAATGAGGGCCCATTCTCCTTTTATCTTCCGTGAGGGAGGAACTTATTGGCTCTTCTATGAAATTCATGACCGCACTAATTTCTCTTCAAAGAGCGATGATTCCATCTCTGCCTCCCGCATAATGGTGATCTCTTCCAATGACCTTATGCTTTGGTCAAAACCAAAGATTGTCCTTGATTCCACGAAAATAAAAAGAGCCCAATATAAAGACGGGCCAGTAAGGGTATCGAGACCACAGCTTATTGAATGGGAAGGAAGATATCGCTTATATTTCGGTGCCGGTGAAACAAGAATGTATGATACAAGGCAAAAGACAACGGCAAGACTGATGTATGCTGAGTCAGATTACCTTGATAGGGAGTGGAGGGTAAACCCGGAGCCATTGTTGGAGATTGAGCCTGATTCGGAGTACAGAAACCTGGCAGTGGGATCAGTCAGGATTGTCCCTTGCTCAGATGGGCTTGCAGCCTTTGAGTGTGCC
>JALFYG010000231.1 GCA_022784805.1 Spirochaetales bacterium | reverse complement strand
TATCTGCCATCGGTATTGCCATATATAGAGAACGGAATAAAATCCAGCCTTGGCTTATGTTGGAAAAGCGCAGTGGCAGCTGAAGTGATTGGGCTCCCATCCCATTCCATGGGCTCCAGGCTCTATGAAGCCAAGGTTTATTTGGATACTCCTTCTCTTTTTGCATGGACAGTGGTGATCGTTGTTCTTGCCGTAACCTTAGAGAAACTGGCGTTCTTCCTCTTCCGGTGGATCAAAGGGAGGATAATGAGATGAAGGTTTATATAAAGAAAAAAGCTTTTGGCTCCAAGGTGGTTTTCTCAGATTTCTCTTTTACTATAAAAGATGGAGTCACATCCATGATCATGGCCCCATCAGGGTGGGGTAAGACCACACTTTTGAGAATAATGTCTCTCCTCGATAAAGACTACGAAGGGGAAGTGGAGCTAAAAGAGGAAAGAAACATAGTTTTGTTTCAAGAGAACAGATTAGTTGAAGGAATATCTGTGCTCTCCAATCTTTTGGCTCTAGGCGTAGAGAAAGAGAGGTGTCTGGAGACTCTTACTTCTCTTGGTCTCTTTGATGAAAGGGATAAGAAAGTGTCGGAGCTATCAGGGGGAATGAAAAGGAGAGTCGCCCTCTCCCGTGTCCTTTTGCTCCCTGCCGAGAGATATTTTCTTGACGAACCATTTACTGGCCTCGATGATGAGTGTAAAAAAGAGACGGCAGATTATATAGCTCATAGACTGAAAGGTAAGACAGTTATAGTTGTAAGCCACAATAAAGAAGACGGCGCTCTTCTTAAGGCTGAGAATACTATTATTTTGGGAGAATGATATGGAAGAAAGAATAGAAGCATTAATTGAAGCAATGGATAAGTTCTATGGAGAGAATGGTGACAAAGACAGAGCCCATACCCATAGTGTCTGGCTTATAGCGAAGACAATCGGAGAGGAAGAGGGCCTGGATAAGGACCAGGTTGATATCATAGAAAAAGCTGCTGTGGTCCATGACGCCGCCTGTCCATTATGTCGTTCCCTCTATGGCAAAGCCGAAGGAAGAATGCAGGAAGTACACTCAAGGGAAGTGATAGAGCCTCTTCTTTCCATTCTTGGCTGGAGCAATGAGACAAAAGAGAGACTAATTGACATGGCTTCCCGCCATCACACTTACTCTGATTCCGATTCCATTGAAGACGTTGTCCTCAAGGAAGCTGATGCTTTGGTGAATCTCTCCGAGGCTGAGACTTTCGATGTAAACAAAGCTATTTGGTATGGCGCCAATGTATTCAAGACCAAGACAGGAAAGTACCTCTTGGAGAAGCTGATCAGAGCCAATTTGGAAGAAGGGGAAGAGATATAGAATTGGAAAGGTTTCCCAAGTGTAGTACACTAATGGTATGAGTAAAGAAAAACTACCAAAGTGGGACCTTGAGTCCATTTATCCAAGTGTAACATCCCCTGAATTTCAGGCAGATATTGATTCAATTTATAAGAAAGCAGAAGAATTGAAAGAAAAGAGCGCAGACAAAAATCAGTCTATTCTTTCAATTCTTTCTTTGTATGACGAGCTCTCTGATATCGTAGAGAATGTGGGAAGTTATGTTTATACTTCATTCTCCGTAAACACTACAGATAGTGATATCCTCTCTGCCATGGGAAAGGCAGAGAAGGCTGGTACAGCTGCATCTGACGCTTCTACTGTAATGGTCCATTACCTCTCAAAGCGCACAGATGAATTCTCAGACCCATCTCTTGAGCCATATGCACTCTTTTTGAAGGAAGTAAAGACAGAGGCGGAGCATATGATGAGCCTGGAGGAAGAAGCTCTTGCCAATGAAATGCTTCAGGTCTCTGCATCAGCTTGGAGCAGACTCCAGGAATCTGTCACAGCATCTATCTCTGACGGAGACAAGACTCTCACTCAGCTGAGAGGTTTGGCTATGGACAAAGATAGAAACGTGAGAAAAGACGCTTACGAGAGAGAAGTCAAGATTCTTGCTGATAATAAGACAGCAATCGCAGCAGCTCTAAATGGCGTAAAGGGAACAGCACTCTTATTGGAAAAGAGAAGAGGCTGGAAGGATCCTCTTGATAGATCCTGCAACACAGCTCGTATCTCAAGAAAGACTCTTGATGCACTTATTTCCGCTCTTGAAGAGGCACTTCCTATCTTCCGTGATTATCTTAAGACAAAGGCTAAGCTTATTGGGCTGGAGCAGCTTGAGTGGTATGATATGTTTGCTCCTGTGGGAGACGCATCAATGAGCTTTACTTTTGAGGAAGCAAAGACGCTGATTATCGACGCTTACTCTTCCTTCTCCATTGAAGTTGGTGCATTCATAAAGAATGCTTTGGATTCCCATTGGGTGGACCCAGAGGCTCACGAAGGAAAGATCGGTGGCGCTTATGATATCTTCTTCCCAAAGAGAAAGGAATCAAGAGTCATGATGAACTGGGAAGGTACATATGACAGCGTATCTACACTTGCCCATGAACTAGGTCACGCATATCACGACAGCGTTGTAAAGAATTACCCAGCTTCCCAGCGCTCTTATCCTATGACACTTGCTGAGACAGCTTCTATCTTCGGAGAGACTGTCATCTTCCAGGAGGTCTTGAAGAAGGCAGACAAGGATCAGCAGCTCTCTCTCATCGAAGCATATGTCCAGGGTGCATGCCAGGTATGTGTGGATATTCTCTCCCGCTTCTACTTTGAGCGCTCTGCTTTCGAAGCAAGAAAAGAGGGTGAAGTCACAGCTGACGATTACTCAAAGATGATGCTTAAGGCACAGGAAGATACATATGGAGACGGACTGGGGATTAAGCATCAGTATATGTGGGCTGTAAAGGGACACTACTATAGTGAAGGTTTCTCTTTCTATAATTACCCCTATGCATTCGGTCAGTTGTTTGCTCTAGGTCTCTTTGCTTCCAAGGATAGTGTCCCTGACTTCCCTAAACACTATAAGGAAGTGCTGTCTATGACAGGACGCTTCGAAGCAAAGGAAGTGGCTGCAGCCGCTGGTTGTGATATTGAATCAAAAGAGTTCTGGATGAAGGGAATCTCTGTAATCCAGGGCTACATTGAGAAGATGAAAGAGTGGCTCTAAAGATTGAAAAGATGATTTCCCTCTGCAAGGGGCTTGGATACGACTCCGGCAAAGCCGTAATCGTTGAAGGAGCTCTCAAAGGAGAGGAAGTCGAATACGAAAAGATATCAGAAAAGAAAGGCATGATAGAGGGAAGGGTGAGGGAAGTACTCATTCCTTCTCCTCTTCGTTTTGCTCCTATCTGCCCTTATTATGGTGTCTGCGGCGGTTGTGATTTCCAGATAGTCGGAGAGAAAGACTCTGCTTATATAAAAGAAGAGATTGTCAAAGACACTTTTCAGCGTGTGGGTAAGCTGGAGACTCTTCCTCCCTTCGATCCCCCTCAATACTCTTCTTTCCAGGGGTATAGAATCAGATGCAGAATGCACGTGGACCTGAAGACAAAGAAGCAAGGATTCCTTGCGTCGGGGACAAAAAAACTCATAGATATAGACCATTGCCCGGCCCTAAATGAAAAACTTAATTCTCTCTTGTCAGAAAGAGGCGGGGCTCTGTTTAAGAGAGCCAGGGAGATGATGTTTGAAAACAGAGTAAATAGGGACACAGGTTTCGTAGAGGTTCCTCTGTTTTCAGGTGACAAAGATGTCTCCATGGGGGACAAAAGCGTAGAGATTACCATCCGTGGCATCAAATACTTGGCCTCATCCTCTGTATTCTTCCAGTCAAATCCAAAACTCTTGGAGTCTATGCTGGATTTTGTCGAGGAAAATGTTGTGGGGGATAGTATCATGGACCTCTATAGTGGGGTCGGAACATTCTCAGCTCTTTTCAATGGGCAAAATAAAATAGTCTATGCTGTAGAGAAGGAAAAGAAGTGTCTTGAGCTCTCAAAAAAGAATGCTCCTGACGCTGTTTCTTATACAGACGACTGCGCCCGCTGGGGAAAGAGTAAAGGTAGACATGTTGATACCGTTATAGTGGATCCTCCAAGAACAGGCTTGGACAAAGATGTAATAACACTTATGGAAGGATGGAAACCTGAGAGAATTATCTACATCTCATGTAACCCTGTGACTGCAGCAAGAGATATTTCCCTCTTCTCTGAGTATGCTCCTATAAAAGCAAAAGTCTTTGACTGTTATCCAGGTTCCAGCCATATTGAGACAGGAATAGTGATGACAAGAGTATAGAAACATTAGTAAGGTTATTAAAGAAAGTGAAATTCAGCAATGGAATTAGAGCAATTCCAGCAAGGTGTTTTTCGTTTTGCGAAGAACTAAAAGAAATGATTATTCCAAGTACAGTGAATTCTTTAGGAGAAGATTGTTTCTATGGTTGCTCTTCATTAAAACGAGTAGAAATAAATGGTGAGGTTAGAGAAATTCCATCTAGATGTTTTATGTTATGTGGTGAATTGCGAGAAATAATATTGCCTGCTAGCTTGGAGAAAATTGAAGAATTTGCATTTGAGTTATGTACTAATTTAACGGATATCTATTACAAAGGTACAATGGAACAGTGGAGAGAAGTACAATATACTTCTATTGGATTTCAGGTTCCAGCTACAGTTGTGCATTGTAAAGATGGAGATGTTCCGCTCTAACAAACACGGTTTGGTAAAGAAAATCATTTTGCACAAGAAGAACTATATAGCAAGATCATGCATAAGAGATTGTTTCTTATATATAAAGCAAGCATGCTTAGATAGATATAAGTATTTGTATAATAAGAAGATGTTAACGTATATAAAACCAATATTTATGATAACAGAGGGTATCATAAACAGAAAAACATATATGATTTCTGTAAAAGTAAAAGATGAATTAATGGGATGATAATTTGGCAGTTACTTTTTATAAAGCTATAACGACCTTGAAAAGGATCTATTTCTGATTTCATATGTGAGATTTTGATATCAGATGAGCATGTAGATGACATATGTTGTGATAACTAAGATGTCTCAGTAGTAATTTTGGATTGTGTTTTGCATAGATAAAAGCTTTTTAAAGATATTTATGGCTGAATGGAATCTTAATCAGTGTTTTTACCTTGATATCTAGTTAAAATCTTATTTTATAACAAATTATGTAAGTTCTTAATAAATCTTCTGTTAAGTAGAAAATACAATAAATGCCTACCCTTTCGTTTTTGGAGCTATTTTTACTCTTTGCTGGGTAATACCAGAATTATAGAATTTTGCAGTGATAAACAGGACATAATGGTTTGTAGTTAGAGCACACGTTTCTTATTGGAGATATCTACTTCTAGCTGTTTCACTTCATGAAATTGAGGTGCCACCCTTATTTGGACAGCACCTCAAGGATTTATGAGAGAACCTTACAGAGTTACTTCACCATCAGTACAGATAATCTTTGTAAATCCCGAACCTTTTGACCATTCATTATTCTTTGTGATTTTATTCCAATTCTCAACAGTACCGTTATATTTTACTTCTTTCAGAAATTGGCAGTGAGCAATGGCATAGCTTCCGATACTTTTCAAAGTTGAAGGAAGAGAAAGCGTTTCTAAAGCCAAAGTGTTATAAATAGCATCAGAAAGAAGAGTTTCTATTCCCTCTGGAAGAATCAATTTATTTAGGTTCGGAGTGTCATTGAAAACATATTCGCCTATAGTTTTTACGCTTTCTGGGAATGTGTATTCAGTTTTTGATCTGTCACGAAGAGCAAGTACCTGACTCTTTGTATTGTCACTGTAAACATAATCATCATCGTAAACTGTATTCTTGAACAGTGTTGTCTGTCCATAATTCCAATTGCTCTTCCATCCGCTTGGTGTACTTGTAAAATCAGTGCAATCAATGACTATTGTAGGGCTGTTATGGGAGAAAGCATACCAACCAATTGTTGTTACGTTGCTTGGAATCTTTACTTTTTCGAGATTTTCTGCATGGGAGAAGGCTCCCTGATGAATCTCTTTTAATGTTGATGGTAATACGATTTCAGATATGCTTGCTCCACTAAACGAATCTTCTGCAATGATAGTCCAACCTTCATCTAGGATTACTTTTCCATTATAGTCTTCAAAACACATCTTACTAAAATTATACGTTGTTGAGCTGGAATTACATGATAAAGTAATAGACTCAAGGCTTGTACAGTTCTCAAAAGCGTTGCTACCAATATATGTTACAGAAGAAGGAATACTAATATCTGTTAGGTTTTTGCAATTGGCAAAACAACCATATCCTATTTCTTTCACTCCATAAGGAATACTGATATAGGTCTTATCGCTACCTGCAAATACATAGTTTCCTATTTTTGTTATTTCACTTGATATATAAGAAAGATTCTTTGTCACTCCGACAAGTATCTTTTCTTCTCCATCAATCTGAATAAGACAATTGTTATCCATTTTATAAACAGAGTTGCCAGCAGCAACGCTGACAGTTCCTACTGATTTAGGCAAAGAACTGATATATGTAATGGAAGCAGGAATAATTAGTTCAGTTACATTGCAATCATTACCCCAAGAAGCACGCCATTCTTTTACAGGAAGTCCTTGATAGTACTCAGGAATTGTGTATGTTCTTTCCCCGGAGTAAATGTAATTAGTGACAACGTAATAGCCTTTTTCATTAAGACTATAGGATACTTTATCAGACCATAAAGCGTAGAGGCTAACGGATGTTTTTGATGAGAAAGAACTATATGCCTCATACTCAGGATATCCGGAGGAAGAGGTGCTCCAACCTCGGAAAATCTTGTCTTGAACATCCCATAAGTCGTAGGCATCCGGAAGAGTGACTTTGTCGCCAGCCTTAGCCTGGATAACCTCGGCACCGCCATACGTGAAGTTGGCATAAAGAGTAATTGTAATTGGTGCTTTTTCCTCTTCACACGCCACGAAGGCAAATAAGATGAGAAAAACGAGCAAGAAGTAAGTGATTTTTTTCTTCATAGCAATCCCCTAAACTTATACTAATTTATTTGATTATATCTTTTTCTCGATGTCTATCAAATCATTTTTAAGTTATATGGCCAATGAATAGTTCGCTAAAAGAGGAAAAAAGATTAATCCATTGGAGCTAAAACTAAGTATAATCAAACTCTGTAAACCTTGTTGTTTTCATAGTCTTCTAGAGAATTGGAAAAGTTTTTGTATATTCTTGAGGAAATTGCAAAATTCTAAAAGCATGAATATCTATGCATCATACTCGTCATAAATATTCATTTCTTCGGCTTTCGTTGTCTTTTCAGGATTGTCTTTGTGTAAGATCAATGCATGATGAGTGGGAAGCCTGAATAAGA
>JALFYG010000217.1 GCA_022784805.1 Spirochaetales bacterium | reverse complement strand
TCTTATTCAGGCTTCCCACTCATCATGCATTGATCTTACACAAAGACAATCCTGAAAAGACAACGAAAGCCGAAGAAATGAATATTTATGACGAGTATGATGCATAGATATTCATGCTTTTAGAATTTTGCAATTTCCTCTATAGATATTATTAACGTATTTTACGTTTTTAAAAAGGAATTAGATATGAAAATACTACGGTTGACAGTTCAAGGCTTACCATTGTTTAAAGAAGAATTGGACATCTCATTTTATGCCCAGCAGCGTGTGAGTGAGGACAATAAAGAAATCCTTTTTGAACTCTTATCGAAACCAAGTATTTTCCTTCATACAGCAAATGCATTCATAGGCATTAATGCATCGGGAAAGACTTCCATATTAAAAGCAATTCAGCTTGCTTTAAGTATTCTCAACAATGAACCTATTAACCATATAAGTGCAAAGACAATACTTGGAGGAACAGAAAAAGCAGTATTCCGTATTTATTTCTGTGACTTAAATCAAAACATTTGCTGCTTGGAAACTGAGATTACTTCTCAGAAGACAAAAACAGGGGAGTATGTCTATTCAATTGTGAATGAAAAACTGTGGGAAAAGCCTGTGGCTTCTGTGCAACTGAAAAAGTCACTTACAGATTTTTCTAAGCTGGAACCTGTCGCCACACGTAACAAGGAAGAAGTTTTTCTTTCAGACGACGTTAGTTTTATCATCGCACACAACAAAAAAACAAAAGATACCCTGAACATATGTAGTTTGCTGTCTTATACCAACATTCTCTTTCTTCCATTCTCAGAAGACATCCCAATGGAAATAATTGAGTTCTTCGATCCTACTATCGAAAAAATTCTTTTTGAGAATAATGAAAACAAAACTTTTATTCATCTAAAGTTCAAAGGAAAAGATGAAATTATCCTCAATAATGCGATGGATTTGGAACAATATCTATCTTCAGGCACCATCAAAGGTATTATTACTTTTTCCATGGCAATAGAGGTGTTACAGTCTGGTGGATATCTATTAGTTGATGAAATAGAGAACCATTTCAATAAGGAAATAGTAACCACTCTTATGAGATTCTTTATGGACAGTAAACTCAACCCAAATGGTGGAACCTTGATCTTCACCACCCATTACTCTGAGTTGTTGGATGTATTTGATCGTAACGACAGCGTCCATATTGTCCGCAACATGAATGGTATTACTGTTGAAAACTTATCGGGAATCCTTAAACGAAATGACATCAAGAAAAGCGACGCATACCAGAGTGGATTCCTCAAGGGGACAACTCCCACATATGAAGCATATATACGCTTAAAAAAGAGTATTGCCTCTTCACTTGAGTAGGGAGACCTTTTATGGAATTATCGAAATATAAAGCTTGTATCTGCGAAGGTGCGGCAGAATCGGCAATCATTGATATTCTGGTAGACAACAACCTCTTGATTTTTTCCAGGAATGAAATGATTGATGAAAGTGTCATTCGATGCAGAAATGCTAAGCATTTTGAAGAGCGATATTTAAGAAAAGGTTTTGATAGCCAAATCTCTGTGATACGTATTTTAGATTCCAAGAAGGAGAATTTTAATTTAAGTAGAGCATATAAGCACAAAATTAACGTGATCAATGTAATAACTGCACCAGAGATTGAAATGCTTATTATCCATAATGAAGGTAATATAATCACTTCAAAAAATCAGGGTTAAAACCAAGTGAATTCTGCAAAATAAAATTACGAATGCACAATGTAAAATCCTATAGCTTTGTAAAGGAATACTTCAATGACCCTGACGCGTTAGTTAAAGCAATCAAAGAACACAGAAGGACAGCAAACATTTCTAACGGAGAATATACCTTATTTGATCTTTTAAAATGACACATAGACGACATCTCTTCCGAATAAGCATTGAAGCTTATTTGGGACTAAAAAAAAGATGTAACATTGGCGAATAGCACCTCCGTTACATCTTTTGTCATAGGACAAAGAATCCTTATCTATTATGCCTTGATTTTGACACTGTCAAGGATGGAATAGATATCCCTTGTCAAATAGGTGTATACCAAGGGAGAAAGATCCTCTTTCCAGAAAGCTTCGGCAATACTTCCTGCAATGGCTCCCATGGTGTCTGCATCGCCTCCAAGGGAAATTGCGTTCCTGATAGTGTCCTCAGTGTCAGTTCCCTCCAAGAAGCAGATGATGGACTCTGGAACAGTGCCCTGGCATGATCCATCAAAGGTATATGTCTTTCTAATATCAGAGAGCTTTCTATCAAGGTCATACCCAAACTCTTTTGTGATATAACGCTTGATTCCTTCCTTGCTCTCCCCTTTTCTGGCAAGAAAGATTGCAGATGCTGTTGCTTCTGCGCCCTTTATGCCCTCTGGATGGTTATGAGTCACCTCTGCAGAGAGACGTGCTGCCTTTCTGGTTTCTCCTATTGTGTCATACAAGAAACCAGCGGCACTGACTCTCATCGCAGATCCATTACCCCAGCTGTTATATGGCTCTGAGGAAGAGGAATTAAGCCAACGGAAGAACATACCGCCATATCCCCCTGTGGGATAAGGATATTTCTCTCCCCATTTTTTCATAGAGTCGACCAGATTCTTCTTGGTCTCTTCTTCATTGTTGATATCAGACTTAGCCAGTGCCTCCAGCACTGCAACTGTCATGATTGTATCGTCTGTGAAATCCATATCATATGATAAGAATTCAAAATCCTTTCTCTTTATAGGAGAAAACTCATACTTACTTCCTACTATATCTCCAAGTGCTGCTCCGAACATACTTCTATCTCTTCTACTATTTATATATAGCAGGCTTTTGGAATGAAAAACAAAATATGAACAACTTTTTTGACTTTTATTTTCTGAGTGTCTTCTTCTCAGATATTTGGAATACCTCCGATTGCACCTGATTTATAAACTTCGGAAAGGGAGCGATCATTTCTACTTGTCAGCGCAGAGGGAAGCTCATCAATTCTATAACAAATACTTTCACCCTTTTCTTTCTCAAAAATATAAGTACGATACTTTTTCATCAAATCCAAAAGAGATGAATCATGGGAAGTGAATATTAATTGGGCATTATTCTTATTCACTTCATTATCAAGGAATAATCCAAGAATCTTTGGAACGAGAGAAGAATGAAGATGAGAATCTATTTCATCAAACAACAAAACTCCTCCACGATCCAAAGTATCGAAGATCATACACAATCTGGAATAAAGCGCCTTACTACCTGTGGACATTTCAGAGTGATTAAGTGGCTTCTTTCCTTCTTCCGTCTCATTATAAATGATGGAATAATATATCTTTCTATTCTCTTGATTCGTAAATTCTGCAATCTCAATATCGTCAATTCCTGTATCGAGTTTCTTTAACTCATTTACAACTCTTTTGAGTTGTTCAGGATGTTCATGGTAATAAGCTGCCGGATCACCAAGAGAGTTATCCTCTTGTCTTCCAATGTAAGAAATATTGGAGATAATAGACTTAAAGAAACCTATAAAAGGCTCGATACCCTTAATCCCATACTGATTTAATGTAGAGATAAAAGGAGGCAAATAGACAAAATGTGTATCATTATTTCGTTTTTTGGTGAATTATCAGAAAAACAAAATTAAAATGGAAGGAGATCAATTGCAATCAAAGAGGTGACATAAACTCTTACCTCTTTTGATTGTATTTAAAGTCGGAGAAACAGCGTAGATGAGGATTAAGACTAACATCAATGACAACTGGGCTTTCATAAAAGAAGAAAGCATCACCTCCTCTTTTCCCCAGGATTGGGAGAAAGTAACACTTCCCCATACTTGGAATGCCGTGGATGGCATGGATGGGGGAAATGATTACTTCAGGGGAAAGTGCACTTACACAAGAATAATCAGAAAAGACGAACTACCCGTAAGTGACATGCACTTTCTTGAAGTCAATGGTGCAAACTCATCGTCTTCTGTTTATCTCAATAAAGAGGTTATAAAAGTCCACCATGGTGGATACTCCACCTTCCGTGCACCCCTCTCTCTTCAAGACGGAGACAATATCCTCTCCATCGTTGTCGATAACTCTCCAAACGACAGAGTCTACCCGGAGATGGCAGACTTCACATTCTATGGAGGCTTATACAGAGACGTTAATATTATCTCAGTCCCTTCTTCCCACTTCGACCTGGAATACTATGGAGCTCCTGGAATCAAAGCCACTCCTCACACCGAGGGAAGCCTGGACGTGGAAGTCTACGTTAAGGGAGAGTATGACTCAATTAAATATACTCTCTCAGACATGGAAGGAAAGACAATCGCAACTTCCGATTCAAAAGAGAAGGCAGTCACCCTCTCTGTCCCTTCCCCTCACCTATGGCAAGGTAAGAAGGATCCATATCTCTACACCCTATCTGCATCCCTTATCATTGATGGAGAAGAAATCGACACTGTCTCAACTGAGATAGGTTTCAGAAGTTACAAGATTGACAGTGAGAGAGGCTTTATTCTTAATGGAGAAGAGTATCCACTGAGGGGAGTAGCCCGCCACCAGGACAGGTGGGGCAAGGGAAACGCTCTCTCTAAAGAAGACCATGAAGAAGATATTGCCCTCATCAGGGAAATGGGCGCCACAACCATCAGACTTGCCCACTACCAGCATGACCAATACTTCTACTCCCTTTGTGATAAATATGGCCTCGTGGTATGGGCAGAGATTCCATACATCTCCAACCATATGAAAGATGGTAGAGACAACACCATAAGCCAGATGAAAGAACTTATTGTACAGAACTACAACCATCCTTCAATTGTTGTCTGGGGACTCTCCAATGAGATCACAATGAATGGCGCAGATGACCCTGACCTTTTGGATAACCATAAAGTCCTCAATGACCTATGCCATTCAATGGATCCAACTCGACCAACAACCATGGCGGTTCTTACCATGTGTCAGATGGACAAAGCTATTGTCCATATATCAGACGTGGTTTCATACAACCACTACTTTGGTTGGTATGGAGGGGAAGTCGAGGACAATGGCCCTTGGTTTGACTCATTCCATAAGAAGTATCCTAACCGCCCGATTGGATGCAGCGAGTATGGAACAGAGGCCCTTAACTGGCATACCTCCACTCCAACCCAGGGAGATTACACAGAAGAGTATCAGGCATACTACCACGAAGAGATGATCAAAACCTTCGCTTCCCGCCCTTATATCTGGGCAACACACTGCTGGAATATGTTTGACTTCGGCGCAGACGCAAGGGGCGAAGGAGGAGAAAACGGCCAGAACCACAAGGGCCTTGTCACCATAGACAGGAAGTATAAGAAAGATGCTTTCTATGCTTATAAAGCTTGGCTCTCAGATGAACCTTTTGTACACCTCTGTGGTAAGAGGTACATCGACAGAGTGGAGAGCCCTACTCTTGTGAAAGTATACTCCAACCTACCTGAAGTCTCTTTGTATCTTAACGGAGAGCTATTTGAAACAAAGAAAGCAGAAGACCACTTCTTCTATTTCAATGTCCCAAATAGTGGTGAGACTATCATTGAAGCCAAGGCTGGCGAATACAGGGACGAGAGCAGAATCAAGAAAGTCGACAAGTTCAACGAGGAATATAGACTTAAAGAAAAGGGCGCCATCCTTAACTGGTTCGACATCACAGAAAGAGAAGGCTACTGCTCTCTTAACACAAAGATCAGCACAATAATGAAATCCACAAGAGGTAAGCTCACCATTATGCTTTTCCTGATGAAGAAGCTTAAGACAATGAAGAAGAGCGGTGACTCTTCCAACCCTGCTTCTTCTGTTGCCAAGAACAAAGATATGATGAAATTGGTAGGCTCCTTTACCATCCTTCGTATCTCAACCATGGCAGGAACAGCTGGTTTGACGTTCACAAAGGAAGAGCTTCTGGCTCTTAATAAGAAGCTGAATAAGGTTAAGATTAAGCAATAAACACTTCAATGCCCCGGAAAACTGGGGCATTAATTATTTCAGTTCTAAATAGTTAAACATATTATGTTAAGAGAGAAGCCCCCCTTCTTCTCTCTTAAAGCATTAGAAGTCCAGGTTGATGTTTATTGATGCGATATCTAGAGCCCACCAATCGTTGTAATCCTCAGCGCTTAGGGTGAACTCTATATTATCAACTTCGAATATCAGGTTATCTAAGAGATCCTTATTCCTCCAGGTAACACTTGAATAAGCAGAAGAGTAAGGGAGGAGAGATTTAGCCCAATATGGGTCTATCATATAAGAGTTCACCGAGGCATCATCTATGGAGAACATAACTTCTTTATCTGTATCGTTTTCTACATAAAGTGCGAGCTCTATTCCCTCTCCTAGTTCACTTTCTATCATTGTAACTTTTACTCCATTTAATGACAGAAGAATTACATCACTCTCTTCGCTCTCTCTGCTATATCTATCCGCCTTCTCTTTCCCAAATGGATATACATGCTCATCCCCTCTTGCCACATCGTCAGCAAACCAGTCATCGCTATCATATACGCGGTAATAGAGGTGGATATCTGATGGTTCCTCTATTCCGTCATCTTCCAAGCCGTAGAATGAAATATTCATGTTGGCTTTCTTTCCTGGAGAAATCTCAGAGTACCCTGATGAATACTCCATTAATCCATTGACCGTCGCATCCGAGATATAGAATGTATAAGTCTTTTCTTTTGACTTGTTCTCACACTGCGCCTTGAGAGTGAAGCTATAAGAATCCTCATCGCAAGCAAGAACTTTCATCATACACTCTTC